>NZ_JACVVG010000021.1:0-81651 GCF_016647875.1 Pseudomonas sp. S36
CCACCCCCAACCCCGGGTTCCCCCTCCCGTTCATTCCAGGCGGGGGGCGCGCCGCGCCCGCCATAACCTTTGCGTAGGAGACCCCCATGGCCAAGTACGAGCCCGGTCACGTACACATCGAGCGCACAGCGCTCAACAAGAACGACCACAGTTATGACCTGAAAGTGGACTACGAGGCGTCTACCGACCCCACTGAGGGCCGAGGCATCCAGTTCCGCATGCACGGCAGTATCGAGGGCAAGCCGGTGGATGAGGCCTTCTTCCTGGCCAAGGACCAGGTACTGCCCAGCTTTCTCATGCAACTGACGCGCAGGGCCCAGGCCTACCTGGCTGCGCCGAAGAAATTCGAAAGCCTGGCCTCGCCCCACCGCATCTACGACTGGATGTTCGAAGACATCCGCGCAAAACTGGATGTGAAGTCTGGCGACCCGATCAAGCCCGAACACCTGGGGTAGGCCGGGGCCGTCACGGGCGCGGCGATGTTGAGGCATACTAGCGCCCTCCCCGGCCATATCCGATTGCCCCAATGCGTATCCACGTCAGCTTCATCGACCGTGTCGGCATCACCCAGGAAGTCCTGGCCCTGCTCGGTGCCCGCCACCTCAACCTGGATGCGGTGGAGATGGTGCCGCCAAACGTCTACATCGACGCCCCCACCCTGAGCCCGGCGGTACTCGAAGAGCTGCACGATGCCTTGTTCGACGTCGCAGGCGTACAGGCCGTAGAGGTGGTCGACATCCTGCCGGGCCAACGGCGCCACCTGCAGCTCGATGCCCTGCTCACGGCCATGAGCGACCCCGTGCTGGCTGTGGACCGGGCGGGCAAGGTGCTGCTGGCCAACCCCGCCTTGATCGCCCTGTGCGGCCGCGAATCCACCGGGCGGTCGGTGGGCGAGCTGTTCGGCGACCCGGCCTTGCTGCCCACCCTGCTGGAAAGCAACTTCCACCTGCCCATGCGCGAGATGCAGCTCAACGGCCAGAGCCTGCTGCTCGATGCCATGCCGATCACCCACACCGGCGGCCTGCTGACCCTATACCCGCCAACACGCATGGGCGAGCGCCTGTCGGCCCTGCGCCACGACCACGCCGAAGGGTTCGATGCACTGCTGGGCGAATCGCCTGCCATTCGCACCCTCAAGGCGCGGGCCCTGCGGGTGGCGGCGCTGGACGCACCGCTGCTGGTGCATGGCGAAACCGGCACCGGCAAGGAGCTGGTGGCGCGCGCCTGCCATGCCATCAGCAGCCGCAGCAGCGCCCCGTTCCTGGCCCTGAACTGCGCCGCGCTGCCCGAGAGCCTGGCGGAGAGCGAACTGTTCGGCTACGCCCCAGGTGCCTTTACCGGCGCACAGCGCGGCGGTAAGCCGGGGCTGATGGAGCTGGCCAACCAGGGCACGGTGTTCCTCGATGAAATCGGCGAAATGTCGCCCTACCTGCAGGCCAAGCTGCTGCGTTTTCTCAGCGATGGCAGCTTCCGCAGGGTGGGTGGGGACCGGGAAGTGAAGGTGAATGTGCGCATCATCAGCGCCACCCATCGCGACCTCGAGCAAATGGTGGCCGAGGGCACGTTCCGCGAAGACCTGTTCTACCGCCTGAACGTGCTCAACCTGCAGGTGCCGCCGCTGCGCGACCGGGGGCAGGACATCATGATGCTGGCGCACTTCTTCATGCAGCAAGCCTGCACGCAAATCCAGCGCCCGGCCTGCCGGCTCACCCCGGAAACCCATTCAGCACTGCTGGCCAACCCATGGCCGGGGAATGTGCGCCAACTGCAGAACGTGATATTCCGTGCTGCGGCCATCTGCGAGAGCAACCTGGTGGATATCGGCGACCTGGATATCGCCGGCACCTCGGTCGCCCGTGGCCACGACGGCGACGTGGCCAGCCTGGCGCAGGCGGTAGGCGATTTCGAGCGCGAGCTGCTGCAACGCCTGTACGCCAGCTACCCCTCAACCCGTCAACTGGCGGCCCGCCTGCAAACCTCCCACACCGCCATCGCCCAGCGTTTGAAAAAGTACGGTATTCCAGGGAAAGGCTGATTTTGTCGGCAATTTCCCTTAATTGTTCAGACTTTTCCTAGGAGTTCGCCAGATACGCTCTGACGTGTGCCTCGTAGAATGACAGCAGTGCAATCCTGCCTGTCACCCCGCTAAACCGCCCAAGAGCGGTCTGTGGTTCGCTACTGGATATAACGAGAGTACCTGATGTTAGAACTCGATTTTTACGGCACGCTGGTGGCTGCCTCCCTGGTGTTGCTGCTGGGGCGCGGCCTGGTCGCGCGCATTGGTTTTTTGCGCGCCTACAACATTCCCGAGCCGGTGGCCGGTGGCCTGGTGGTGGCCATCGCGCTGCTGGCGCTGCGCAGCTTCGACCTGCACGTGCAGTTTGACACCTCCCTGCAAACCCCACTGATGCTGGCCTTCTTCGCCACCATCGGCCTGAGCGCCGACTTCGCCAGCCTGAAAAAAGGCGGCAGGGCGGTAGGTGTGTTCCTGCTCGCGGTCACCAGCCTGCTGGTGGTGCAGAATGCGCTGGGCATCAGCCTGGCGACGGCATTGGGCCTGGACCCGCTGATGGGCTTGCTGGCCGGCTCCATCACGCTGTCGGGTGGCCACGGCACCGGTGCCGCCTGGGGCGCGACGTTCTCAGAAACCTACGGCCTGGCGTCAGCGTCGGAACTGGCCATGGCCTCTGCTACCTTCGGCCTGGTACTCGGTGGCCTGATCGGCGGCCCGGTTGCCCGCCTGCTGATCAAGCGGGTTACCCCACCCGGCCTTGCGGGCGATGCCCCCCAACTGCCCACGGGTTTCGAGCAACCTGAAAAAGAACGCCTCATCACGTCCTTTTCCTTCATTGAAACCCTGGCCCTGATTGCCGTGAGCCTACTGGCAGGTACAGTACTGAACGGGCTGCTGAAAGGCACCCCCTTCGAGCTGCCGAACTTCGTGTGCGTGTTGTTTGTGGGCGTGGTGCTGCGCAACGGGCTCTCGGCCTTTGGTTTCTATCAGGTGTTCGAGCGGGAAGTATCGGTGCTGGGCAATGTCAGCCTGTCGCTGTTCCTGGCCATTGCCCTGATGTCGTTGAAGCTGTGGGACCTGTCAGCCCTTGCCCTGCCCTTCTTCGTCCTGCTAGCCGCGCAGACCTTGGTGATGGCGCTGTTTGCCATCTTCGTGACCTTCCGCGTGATGGGGCGCAACTACGATGCCGCCGTACTCGCTGCCGGGCACTGCGGCTTCGGCCTGGGCGCTACGCCAACTGCAATCGCCAACATGCAAGCGGTGACCCAGCGTTTCGGGCCGTCCCATGTGGCATTTCTGGTGGTGCCGATGGTAGGGGCGTTCTTCATTGACCTGATCAATGTGGTCGTGATCAAGCTGTACCTGGCGTTGCCGTTTTTTCAGTGAGCCAAGCTGGCTTATGACGCTGCGGGTTATACCTTGAATTAGCCCCTCGACCGGGTACGGACGAGGGGCTTTAGGTGAGGTCAGGTGCCCGGAAAACTTATGACGCTCTTCCTCAGCCGAGCGCGGCCGGGCGACGTTGACGCAGATAGCGCTGAACAGGGCGTTCAAGCCAGCGGTGGCTTACCAGGCTCAATGGAATGAGGATGGCAAAAAACAGCAGCATCACCCATTCCTGGTAGAACACCGCCCGCGGAAAAGCAAAGGCATCGAGCGCTAGGGCAAAGATGATTTGCAGTGGAAAGTGAATGAGGTAGGACGCGTAGCTGATATCCCCCAGCCAGCCCCAACGCCGTCCGACCCCTTGCCAGCGAAAGCCCAACCCCGCCAGCGCTGCCACCAATAGCGGATAGCACACATACAGAAGCAGGTTACCGTTCAATGCATCGGCCCCATGGATCAACCACGCCCACGCAACGATGCACAACGGTACCGTAACCCACACGGCGCCGGTATCGCCTGCCCAGCGCCTGATCTGTTGCAGCAACCCATAAGTCACACCGCCGATGAAAAAGCAGAGCACGCCGCTGCCGAGCTTGTACACCTGCGGGTAAAGATAGCTTCCCAATGCCAGTGCTAACACGGTCAGCGGCCATCTCCAGCGGCGGCTCAGGCAGACCAGAAAGAATACGGCATACAACAACATTTCTACCGATACGGACCAGATCGGCGCATTGAACGACCAACCTTTTTCCAACCCCCATGCAGGCATCATCAACAGATTGAGTACGGCGTGGTAGGCATCATTGAAGGGGTAGACGAAATAGCCCTCATGGCTGTTCGAATAGGCACTTTGTAACCCAGCCACTGCCAGGAAGGTCACCAGGTGCAAAGGATACAACCGAGTCAAACGATCCCAGGCGAAGCGCGCAGCAGGAAGGGAGCGGCTGGCCACCTCGTTAGCGAAAAGCCAATAGAAAACAAAGCCGGAAAGCGTGAAGAACAACTGAACTGCCAGGCCCCCGTGCTGGTACAGCAGCGTAAAGGGCTTGAAGAACGGCTGCTGGGCAGGATCGAAATTGACAGGCGCGCCGCCGTCGTAGAAAAAATGCTGCCAATGCCAGAATACGACGCACAAAGCAGCTACGCCACGTAGCACGTCTAGCGTGTAGAGCCTGTTTTCACGGTTGGGTAGAGCCACGTTCACTGCCTCGCTCGCTTGGCCATCACGGCCCTCACGTTTACTTCAAATGGCTTAAAGGCCCTGGAAAATATCTGACATCGTTGCATTTCAATGATGAGGTGCTGAATACGGTTAGGACCGCAGGAGCAGCCGAGGCAATCTCCCAGACAACGGCATTCGCACGCGGGGCGAGAATAGGTTTTGCGTTTTCTATCTGCAACGAAAACCGAGGCAGGCCTTGATCTTTGGGAAATGGATGACGAATGACTGACCGCGATGGCTGCCCCAATTATTCCATTCGTGAGGCGTTCCTCAGTGACCTGATCAATCTGATGGTGATCAAGCTGTGCTTGGGGTTGCCGTTTTTTCAGTGAGCCAAGCGGGCTTATGACGCTATCCCGTGAAGTAGCCCCTCGGCCGGATACGGGCGGGGGGCTATAGGGAGGTCAGGCGTCTTTGAAGCCCGGCAGGCCTTGTTCTTGGCGCCAGCGTTTGACTTCATCAACAATAGCTTGAGGTGAATCTTTGATACCCACCTTGCTAGGTTTGAAAATCACATCACATCCTTTAGGGTGTTCCGAAAGCTTCTCGAATTTGATAATCCCGCTTGAGTGAGCACGGTCAGAGGGATACAACACCGGATCTGCATGATAGATACCATAAACAAGTCTAAAAAATTCCTGTTCGGTATAGTCAGATATTTTTTCCTGCATAATTTATTTACCTTTATGCCTCTGGATGTGATGATGTGGACCCATTAAAACAAGGTTATCGAAATCATAAACACCTCCCCCATCAGAAATACTTACGATATGATGTAGCTCCCACTTATTCCGATGACCGACTCGCTCGCTGGCGAAAGCGACGGGGGCTCGCCCACGTCGCATCGCCAAAAGATCAGCAGTATCAAATTGCCCTTCAAACAGTGGGCTTCTTCCAATCATTTGCCAAAACCTTCGACGAAAAGCGCCCCAGCTACTAAATTTTTTTCCTCGCAACTTACTGGCAATCTGAGCAGGTATGGGTATGCCCTCCCGAGCGCCTTCGACAAGAAGCGTACCATCGATAAGCTTACCTTTCCCCGTCACGACCCCCGGAAGGTTCCGGCGGCTCTTGAACATCACATAAAGCGGAGCCAGCCCGGAGTCGATCGGGAAAATGATGACGTAGTCATCGAACCCGACGTCAGGCAGGTCCGGGTAAATATCCAGCCGGCCGTCAAGCGGCTCCAGTGTCGGGCCTACCAGTTTGTTATCGCTGGGCGAGGTAGGTGGTAATACTGTGGAGCTGCCCGACGACTCTACCGCAGGCGTCCAGACCACTGTCCTGGAGGATATGTCGTCCGTAATGACGGTGTAGCTGCCGGTCTGCGCGTCATACTGGGCGAGCAGTACCGGCACCGCCGAAGGAAGGGCTGAGCCGTCGGTACGCGCTGCGAAAAACTCTGCAGGGCCATTAATGTCCTGCCTCTCGCCCATGCGAAATGGAAGGTCTAGCGCCCCTCGCTCGACCGCCTCAGCCTGGGCCGCAGCATCAAGCTCAATCGAAAGCTCGCCCAGCGGCAGGGTGAGTAGATAGTTCCCCAAGGGCTTCGCTGGGCGCCGTCGTTCGGCATTACCCACTTTGGGCGCGTACAGCAGGGCGGCGAGGCCAACCAGAAACGGCGCGACCAGCGCCTCCACCGGCGCCACACTCAATGAGCTGACAGCAGCCCTGATGGCACTCCCCAGCGCTGCGCCAGCGACCACTGCGGGCGGCGCACCGGACGACATGACCACCTTGGGCTCGGACACTGGCCCTGCAGGTGGCACAAGGTAGGTATTGGCCTGCCGAACAGCCTGCTCTGCCAAGGCCTTTTCGGCAGCCGCCTTGGCTGCCGCAGCCTGCCGCGCCTCGGCCTCAGCCTGGGCCCGAGCCAGCGCCGCAGCGTGCGCCGCCTTCAGGGCTTCCTCATGGGCCCGGCGCTGAGCCTCCTCATGGGCCCGCGCCTGCGCCTCAGCCTCGGCACGGGCTTGAGCTTCGGCGTGGGCGCGAGCCTGGGCCTCGGCTAACCGTTCTGCCTCGGCCTGGATGGCAGCCTGGGCAACGGCATTCGCAACCTCTTGCCGCAGCGCTGCAAGCTGCCCTTCGAGCTGCTGAATTTCTGCATCGCGCAGCTGTACCGTATAAGCGGCGAGGTAAGCATCGTTCAACGCCTGCTGCAGGTCCGATGACTTGATCCGGCCCGACGCGATATTTTTTAATGCAGCATGAGCGTACGTCGATGGGTGCTTGCCCAAAGGGCTGGAATCGTAAAAACGGTTGGCCAGTTCGGTGCGGTACGCGCGATCGGCATGTTTCGAGGCCAATAATTTTGATCGCGCCTGTATTGCATTATTTAACCTTTCGACAACGGTTGCCGCGGGGGGCAGTGACGCTGCGGCAAGGGCATTGACTTCCTGTTCAAGCGAACTGGGCAGGTGGGATAATTGTTCCGAATAAAAACGTCTGGCAACTTCATCTGCGATCCTGAATGCATTGCCAGCGGTGGCAGTGAACCCATCCAAAATAGGACCCGTTTGATTAGGTAAGTTACCTGAAGAACTAGAGGCCCCTGGCCGACTGGGTTGCGCCCCGACAAACGTCGGCGGCAGGGTTACCTGTCTTTTTTTACGAGACACGCCATGACTCCTTTTCAATTATTGAATAGTGCTTTCCCTCCTCATTAACCTGACCAATGCAAATATAAATTCCCAGCGTGCACAATTACCTAAGGAAACCCAACTAATAACTGTGAACGAAGGTTATCCCATACCCGCTCGACAAATATTTCAGAAGCCGAATATAGGAAATTTCCGACTTACCTCTAAGTCGATTCCTAACATGAAGAATCAAAGGAAGAGTCAACGCACAATAAAAACAAGGACCAAGCCGTATCGAATTCGTAACGACGTAACGAAAACGAAACGACCCTCATAAGGCGCACCCTCCCAACGGACTGAAGGGAAAAGGCTTTTTAGGTCGAAGCCAATCGTAATGAATTCGCTACACACCACCCCCACCAATAGCCTCATGACCCGCTCAACCCGCTGGTTTAAAGGGGCTTTCATCAGTTGGCCACATTATTGCTAGCAATCTTCTACCTAGAGCGCGAGCCCAATCGCGCCACTGTCCCGGTTCACGAGGAGCCCCCATGAGCGAGTTGCGTTTCACCGAAGATCACGAATGGCTGCGCGTCGAAGCCGATGGCACTGTGACTGTGGGCATTACGGCCTATGCTCAGAATGCCCTCGGCGATGTGGTCTACGTGCAACTGCCCGAGCTTCAGCACTATGAAAAGGGTGCCGAAGCGTCCACCGTGGAATCGGTGAAAGCGGCCAGCGGGGTGTACATGCCCTTGGCCGGCGAGGTGGTCGCCGTCAATGACGCCCTCAACGACAGCCCTGAGCGGGTCAACGAAGCGCCCATGGGTGATGGCTGGTTCTTCCGCTTCAAGCCAGCCGACATGAGCGAGGTCACCGCCTTGCTCGACCAGCAGGCCTATGACCGCCTGCTCAACGCCAACGACGACGCCTGAGGAAACCGCCATGACCATCAACCTCGGCACTGCCAACGAATTCATCGCCCGCCATATCGGCCCGCGCGCCGAAGACGAGCAGGCCATGCTCGCCACCCTGGGTTTCGACTCGCTGCAAGCCATGACAGACGCCGTCATCCCTGCGTCCATCAAAGGCACCAGCGTGCTGGGTGAGCACCAGGGCCAGAGCGAAGCGGATGCGCTGGCAGCACTCAAAGCCATCGCCAGCAAGAACCAGCTGTTCAAAAGCTATATTGGCCAGGGTTACTACAACACCCACACCCCTGCGCCCATTCTGCGCAACCTGCTGGAGAACCCGGCCTGGTATACGGCCTACACGCCTTACCAGCCAGAAATTTCCCAAGGGCGCCTGGAGGCACTGCTCAACTTCCAGACGCTGGTCTGCGACCTGACCGGCCTGCCGATTGCCAACGCGTCCTTGCTGGACGAGGCCACCGCAGCCGCCGAAGCCATGACCTTCTGCAAGCGCCTGTCGAAGAACAAGGCCAGCCACAGCTTCTTCGCATCGGTCCACTGCCACCCGCAAACCCTCGATGTACTGCGCACCCGTGCAGAACCCCTGGGTATCAGCATCGAGGTGGGGGATGAACGTGAGCTGGGCGATGTCAGTGCGTATTTCGGCGCGCTGCTGCAATACCCGGCCAGCACCGGCGAAGTGCTGGACTACCGCGAAGTGGTGCAGCGGTTCCATGATGCCAACGCGCTGGTGGCCGTATCAGCCGACCTGCTGGCACTCACCCTGCTGACGCCGCCTGGCGAATTCGAGGCCGACGTGGCCATCGGCAGCGCCCAACGGTTCGGGGTGCCGCTGGGCTTCGGCGGGCCACACGCGGCCTACTTTGCCACCCGTGACGCGTTCAAGCGCGACATGCCGGGCCGGCTGGTGGGCGTGTCCATCGACCGCTTCGGCAAAACGGCCCTGCGCCTGGCGATGCAGACCCGCGAGCAGCATATTCGCCGCGAGAAAGCCACCAGCAACATCTGCACGGCGCAAGTACTGCTGGCCAACATCGCCAGTATGTTTGCCGTGTACCATGGCCCCCAGGGCCTCAAGCGCATCGCCGAGCGCATTCATGGGCTGACCTCGGTGTTGGCAGCAGGCCTGCGTGCGCTGGGTATCCAGCCGGTGGGCAGCAGCGCGTTCGACACCCTCACCCTGGCTACCGGCGGCAATACTGCCAGCCTGCACGAAACGGCTCGCGCCCAGGGCATCAACCTGCGCCAGGTGGATGCCGGGCATGTGGGCATTTCGCTGGACGAAACCAGCACCCAGGCCGATGTGCAAAGCCTGTGGCAACTGTTGGGCGGCGCCCAGCCTCAGCCTGACTTCGACGCACTGGCCGCCACCAGCACGACGCTGCTGCCAGAGGCGCTGCTGCGCAGTTCGGCCTACCTGGAACACCCGGTGTTCAACCGCTACCACAGCGAAACCGAACTGATGCGCTACCTGCGCCGGCTGGCCGACAAGGACCTGGCGCTGGACCGCAGCATGATTCCTCTGGGTTCATGCACCATGAAACTCAACGCTGCCAGCGAAATGATCCCCGTAACCTGGGCCGAATTCGGTAACCTGCACCCCTTCGCCCCGGCCGAGCAAAGCCAGGGTTACCTGCAGATGACCAACGAGCTGGAAGCGATGCTGTGCGCTGCCACCGGCTACGATGCCGTGTCGCTGCAGCCCAATGCCGGCTCACAGGGCGAGTATGCCGGCCTGCTGGCGATTCGCGCCTACCACCGCAGCCGCAACGAAGGGCATCGCGATATCTGCCTGATCCCGTCGTCGGCGCACGGTACCAACCCGGCCACGGCCCACATGGCTGGCATGCAGGTGGTGGTCACCGCCTGTGACGCCCGTGGCAATGTCGATGTGGCCGACCTGCGGGCCAAAGCGCTGGAGCACCGCGACCGCCTCGCCGCACTGATGATCACCTACCCTTCCACCCATGGCGTGTTCGAAGAGGCGATCGGCGAGATCTGCTCGATCATCCACAGCAACGGTGGCCAGGTGTATATCGACGGCGCCAACATGAACGCCATGGTCGGCCTGTGCGCACCGGGCAAGTTCGGCGGCGACGTGTCCCACCTCAACCTGCACAAAACGTTCTGCATACCCCATGGCGGGGGCGGCCCGGGTGTCGGCCCGATTGGCGTCAAGTCGCACCTGGCGCCGTTCCTGCCGGGCCATGCTGCGCTGGCCAACTCAACAGGGGCCGTGTGTGCGGCACCGTTCGGCAGTGCCAGCATCCTGCCCATCACCTGGATGTACATCCGCATGATGGGGGGCGCAGGCCTCAAGCGCGCCTCGCAGATGGCGATCCTCAATGCCAACTACATCGCCCGCCGCCTGGAAGAGCACTACCCGGTGCTGTACACCGGCAGCAATGGCCTGGTCGCCCACGAATGCATCCTCGACCTGCGCCCGCTCAAGGACAGCAGCGGCATCAGCGTGGACGATGTAGCCAAGCGGCTGATCGACTTCGGCTTCCACGCCCCGACCATGTCCTTCCCGGTGGCTGGCACGCTGATGATCGAGCCGACCGAAAGCGAGTCCCGGGAAGAACTCGACCGTTTCTGCAACGCCATGATCCAGATCCGCGAAGAAATCCGCGCCGTCGAGAACGGCACCCTGGACAAGGATGACAACCCGCTGAAAAACGCACCGCACACTGCCGCAGAGCTGGTGGGTGAGTGGGCCCATGGTTACTCCCGCGAACAGGCGGTTTACCCGCTGCCGAGCCTGATCGAGGGCAAGTACTGGCCACCGGTAAGCCGCGTCGACAACGTGTATGGCGACCGCAACCTGGTGTGCGCATGCCCACCGATCGAAAGCTACCAGGATGCATGAAGCCGTTGCCTGGCCTGGCCGTTGCCAGGTCAGCCAGCCCTACCCGAGTCGCAAGGAGTCACTGATGTCCCAAGCACTGCTCAAGACCCCGCTGCATGCCCTGCACCTTGAACTGGGTGCGCGCATGGTGCCGTTTGCCGGGTACGACATGCCCGTCCAGTACCCACTGGGTGTGCTCAAGGAGCACTTGCACACCCGCGAGCAGGCCGGCCTGTTCGATGTTTCACACATGGGGCAGATTCTGCTGCAAGGCAGCGATGCCGCCCGTGCCCTGGAAACCCTGGTACCGGTCGATATCCTCGACCTGCCGGTCGGCCTGCAGCGTTATGCCATGTTCACCAACGAACAGGGCGGCATTCTCGACGACCTGATGGTGGCCAACCTGGGCAATGATACCTTGCTGCTGGTGGTCAACGCTGCGTGCAAAGACCAGGACCTGGCCCACCTGCAAGCACACATTGGCGCACGCTGCAGCGTGCAACCCCTGTTCGAGCAGCGTGCCCTGCTGGCCCTGCAAGGCCCCGCTGCGGCGCAGGTGCTGCAGCGCCTGGCACCCGAAGTGGCCGGGATGACGTTCATGCAACTGCATGCGGTGCGGTTGCTGGGCGAAGACTGCTGGGTCAGCCGCTCCGGCTACACCGGGGAGGACGGCTACGAGATCTCGGTGCCGGCCAGTGCAGCCGAGGCCTTGGCGCGCAGGCTGCTGGCCGAACCCGAGGTACAGCCGATCGGCCTGGGGGCACGTGACTCCCTGCGGCTAGAGGCCGGCCTGTGCCTGTATGGCCACGACATGAACCCCGAAACCACGCCGGTTGAAGCCAGCCTGCTGTGGGCCGTGTCCAAGCCGCGCCGAGCGGACGGTGCCCGTACCGGGGGCTTCCCAGGCGCTGAGGCCCTGTTCAGGCAGCAGCGCGAGGGCGTCGCACGCAAGCGCGTGGGGCTATTACCGCAGGAACGCACCCCCGTACGTGAGGGCGCCGATATCGTGGATGCCCATGACAACCCAGTCGGCAAAGTGTGCAGCGGCGGTTTCGGGCCGACACTCGGTGCGCCCGTGGCAATGGGTTATATCGACAGTGAACAGGCGGCAGTTGATACGTCGCTGTTTGCAGTTGTGCGCGGTAAGAAAGTGGCCCTGAAGGTGAGCAAAATGCCTTTTGTGACGCCACGTTACTACCGCGGTTGATGGGCATTGGGGCAGGTGACAAAACCCCGTTGTATAGACGTTTTCGAACCTGCCTAATAACTTTTTGAACAGGGCGCCAGGCCAGCCACCATGCCGTTTCCGACACATTGGTCGGTAACGGGCAAGGCGCCAATTTTAGCCCCTGCGCAGGGCTTGTTTTTCGTTCGGGAGTTGGCGTAGAGTCACCTCACTGTGTTTGCATGGGTCGCAACAGTTCGTGACCTGGGCCAGTAGCCGCATTCTGCTACAACCCGTTCGACGTCTCTTACTTTCCTGCAACCCAGCCCGGTAATTTTTCGCGTACTCATAACGTGAAAGAAACTGTCATCAAAATTTAAGCGTCATAGGAAATAAGACAATGGCTGAGCGTCAGAACGGTACCGTCAAGTGGTTCAATGACGAAAAAGGTTACGGTTTCATCACCCCAGAAAGCGGTGCTGATCTGTTCGTGCACTTCCGCGCCATCGAAGGCAACGGCTTCAAGAGCCTGAAGGAAGGCCAGAAAGTCTCCTTCGAAGCTGTCCAGGGCCAAAAAGGCCTGCAGGCAGACAAGGTCCAGGTGCTCGGTTAATCCGCACCAGACCCATAGAAAAGCCCCTGCCAAGTGCAGGGGCTTTTTTTTGCCCGTAGAATAGGGCTCCGTTTTCTGGAGCTGTCCTGCATGTCCAAGCCTCTGCTGTTACCTCAGGGTGATTTTCCGCCGGTTGGCCTGGGCCGACGCCTGGCTGCAATGTTCTATGATTTTTTGCTGTGCACGGCACTGCTGATCGTCACTGCCGGCGCCTACAAGATGATCCAGATGGCGATCATCGGCGAAGCACGCATGCGCACGCTGACCGAGGCCGGTGCACTGGATGGCGACCCGTTACTGTCCACCGTGCTGGTGTTCGTGCTGTTTGGTTTCTTTGCCAAGTTCTGGACCCACGGCGGGCAGACACTGGGCATGCAGGTGTGGGGGATACGGGTACAGAACCCGGATGGTACAGCCATCAGCCTGTGGCAGGCGCTGCTGCGCTTCGTGGTGTCGATAGCCTCGTGGCTATGCCTGGGGTTGGGGTTCTTCTGGGCGCTGGTGGACACGCGCAAACGGGGCTGGCACGACATCTATTCCGAGAGCCAGTTGGTGCGGGTGCCGAAGCGGCGCTAGTGGTGTCAGGGGCTTGGGGCTCCTGGGCAGCCCATCGCGACCTGCGGTCGCCCCCACAAGGGGACCGCAGGTCGCCGGGGGTATCAGCCTGCTCTACGCAGTAACCACAACCCGGCCAAGGCACAGATGCCGGCCGGCAACACCACGGCCAACAAGGGCGGGAAGCCGAACACCTGGCTGGATGGCCCCAGCAGGTCCTGGGCAATGCGGAACACGAAGCCCACCAACACGCCGGTAAACACGCGTTGGCCCAAGGTGACCGACCGCAGTGGCCCAAAGATAAAGGAAATGGCCATCAGTACCAGCGCTGCGGTCACAGCCGGTTGCAGCACCTTGGTCCAGAACGCCAGCCAATAGCGCGCGTTGTTCAGGCCCTGGTCGGACAGGTAGTGGATGTAGTCCCACAGGCCGGTGATCGACAGCGACTCCGGTGCCACGACCACGGTATTGAGCAACTGCGGCGTAACCGACACATCCCACTTCTCTTCAGGGGCCTGCACTACCTCGGTATGGTCGCCGCGGAAGAACGTGGTACGCACATCGCTGAGTACCCACTGCTCGTTTTCATAACGGGCCCGGCGCGCGAAGCTGGAACTGATGATCTTGCGCTGGTCGTCGAAACGGTAGCGTGTCACCCCCAGCAGCAGGTTGTTCGGCTGCACCGAGTTGATGTGCACGAACTCCTCGCCCTGGCGGTGCCACATGCCACGCTTGGAGCTCTGTGCTTCACCGCCACCTTGCGCCAGTGAGCGATCGGCCTGGGCCGTATTCTCGGTGACCGGCGCCACGTATTCGCCAATCAGCAGGCCGACTAGCATCAGTACCAGCATGGGCTTCATCACCGCCCAGACGATGCGGCCGATGGAAACACCCGCCGCACGCATGATGGTCAGCTCGCTGCTGCTGGCCAGGGTACCCAGGCCAATCAGGCAGCCGATGAGCGCCGCCATCGGCAGCATGTCGTACACCCGGCGCGGGGCGGTAAGCAGCACATACTTGCCTGCATCCATCACCGTGTAGGTATCGCTCAGGTCGCCCATCTCGTCGATGAAGGCAAACAGGGACGCCAAACCGAGGATGATCCCCAGTACGGCCAGAATGGCCATGAGCACGCTCTGGCCGATGTAGCGGTCGAGCTTAGCCACGGGTCACCTCCGCACGGCGGGCAGCACGCTTGAGGCGCAGGGGCTCCCAGTACATGATCCCCAGCCCGATCAGCAGGAACAGGCCGTGGACCCACCACATGCCCAGGCCAATAGGCAGCTTGCCTTTCTCGAGGGCACCGCGAACGGAAATCAGCATTGTCAGGTAAGCCATGTACAGAAGAATTGCCGGCAGCAGCTTGAGGAAGCGCCCCTGTCGAGGGTTGGCGCGGGACAGCGGCACCGCCAGCAGGGTCACGATGAAGACCAGGATGGGCAGCGACAGCCGCCACTGCAGCTCGGCGCGCTCGCGCAGGTCCGTCGAGCCAAACAGCTCGGTGGTGGGTATGGCTTCGCGCTCGGTGACCTCTTCGCTCACCTCCGGCTTGGGCAGCAGCACACCGTAGGTGTCGTACTTGATGGCGCGGTAATCGGCCTGGCCCGGGTTGCCGTCGTAGCGGTAGCCGTTTTCCAGCACCAGGTAGCGGTTGCCGTCGGCCTGGATTTCCTGGTGACCACGCTCGGCCACCAGCACCGAGGGGGCGCGGTCCTTGGTCTTGTCCTGGTTGAAGCGTTTTTCCGAAATGAACACCCCGGCCAGGTTCACCCGGTCATCCGACAGCTGTTCGGTGTAGGTCACCCGGGAACCGTCGCGCAGGGTCTGGAAGCGGCCCGGCACCAAGGTGTCGAACTCGGTCAGGGCGTCCTGCTGGCTGATGATCTTCTGCACCTGGGCAACGCCCAGCGGTGCCAGGCTCAGGCTCAGCCAGGCAACCAGCAGTGCCACCAGCGCGGCAGGCGCCATGGTCATGCCCAGCAGACGCTGCTGGCTCATGCCCGTGGCCGACAGCACGGTCATTTCGCTTTCCAGGTACAGCCGGCCATAGGCAAGCAGGATACCCAGGAACAGCCCCAGCGGCAGGATGAGTTGCAGGAACCCTGGCAGGCGGAAGCCCATGATCAGGAACAGCACGCCCGGGTCGAGCACGCCCTGGGCAGCCTGGGCCAGGTACTTGATGAAGCGGCCGCTCATGATGATCACCAGCAGCACTGCGCTGACGGCGCTCAAGGTCACCAGGACCTCGCGGGACAGATAACGAAAGACGATCAAACCAGACACTCCTGGGCTGTCAGCACGGACTGCCATTGAATGGCACCAGACGATGACTTAGTACATCCAAGGCCAATGCGGGTTCGCCACAGGCGAACCTTCATATAAAGTGCGCGCATTATCCTGTGATTGATCGCCCCTGTCACTTGGTGCGCATCAAGCCGCACAACGGGGTTGTCAGCACGCTTGCCGCAGGCTCAAACTGGCAGCTTTTCCGCTGGCGCGCCATGGCGCGGCCAGCCCCGTCCAGAGCGCCGGCACACACGGCGCCACACGTATCGATCATTCGGGGACCCTGACATGGAACTGGTTGTAAAAAGCGTAGCCGCTGCATCCGTAAAAACTGCAACGCTGGTGATCGCAGTTGGTGAAAAACGTACGCTGGGCGCCGTGGCCAAGGGCGTAGACCAGGCCTGCGAAGGCGCCATCAGCGCCGTGCTCAAGCGTGGCGACCTGCTCGGCAAGCCTGGCCAGACCCTGCTGCTGCACAATGTGCCGGGCCTCAAGGCCGAACGTGTGCTGCTGGTTGGCTGCGGCAAGGATGAAGCCCTGGGCGACCGCGCCTGGCGCAAGCTGGTGGCAAGCGTTGCCGGCGTACTCAAGGGCCTGAATGGCGCCGATGCCGTGCTGGCCCTGGATGATATCGCAGTCAGCAACCGCGACGCCCACTACGGCAAATACCGCCTGCTGGCCGAAACCCTGCTGGACGGCGAATACGTATTCGATCGTTTCAAAAGCCAGAAAGCCGAGCCCCGCGCCCTGAAAAAAGTCACCCTGCTGGCCGACAAGGCAGGCCAGGCCGAGGTCGAGCGTGCCGTGCAACACGCCAGCGCCATCGCCACCGGCATGGCCTTCACCCGCGACCTGGGCAACCTGCCGCCAAACCTGTGCCACCCAAGCTTCCTGGCCGAACAGGCCAAGGACCTGGGCAAAGCCCACAAGGGCCTGAAGGTCGAAGTGCTGGACGAGAAGAAAATCAAGGACCTGGGCATGGGTGCGTTCTATGCCGTGGGCCAGGGCAGCGACCAGCCGCCACGCCTGATCGTGCTGAACTACCAGGGCGGCAAGAAGGCCGAGAAGCCGTTCGTGCTGGTGGGCAAGGGCATCACCTTCGACACCGGCGGCATCAGCCTCAAGCCAGGTGCCGGCATGGACGAAATGAAATACGACATGTGCGGCGCGGCCAGTGTGCTGGGGACGCTGCGCGCCGTGCTGGAACTGCAACTGCCGATCAACCTGGTGTGCCTGCTGGCCTGCGCCGAGAACATGCCCAGCGGCGGCGCAACCCGCCCGGGCGACATCGTCACCACCATGAGCGGGCAGACGGTTGAAATCCTCAACACCGATGCCGAAGGCCGCCTGGTGCTGTGCGACACCCTGACCTACGCCGAGCGCTTCAAGCCCCAGGCCGTGATCGACATCGCCACCCTCACCGGCGCCTGCATCGTTGCCCTGGGCAGCCACACCACTGGCCTGATGGGCAATGACGACGCGCTGGTGGGCCAGTTGCTCGACGCCGGCAAGCGTGCCGACGACCGCGCCTGGCAATTGCCGCTGTTCGACGAGTACCAGGAGCAGCTGGACAGCCCGTTCGCCGACATGGGCAACATCGGTGGGCCCAAGGCCGGCACCATCACGGCTGGCTGCTTCCTGTCGCGCTTTGCCAAGGCCTACCAGTGGGCGCACATGGACATCGCGGGCACCGCCTGGGTCAGCGGCGGCAAGGACAAGGGCGCCACTGGCCGCCCGGTCCCCCTGCTCACCCAGTACCTGCTGGACCGCGCCGGCGCCTGACGCCCTCAGCCGGTGGCGCGTGGTGCGCCACCGGCCGGCGATATTCCCATGAGCAAAGTCGATTTCTATATCCTGCCCACCGACGCCCTGTCGGCGCGCCTGGATTTCGCCTGCAAGCTGTGCGACAAGGCCTGGCGCCTGGGCCACCGTGTGTACCTGCACTGCCAGGATGAGGCCCAGCGCATGGCACTGGACCAACGGCTGTGGGCGTTCAGGGGTGAAGCCTTCGTGCCCCACGACATGGCCGAGGCCCAACCCGATGCCAGCGTGGCACTGGGGCTGGGCGAAGACGCAGGCGCGCACCGCGACCTGCTGATCAACCTGGGTGCGGCGGTGCCAAGCTTCGTCGGGCAGTTCGAGCGGGTGGCGGAAATCGTCGTGGAACAGCCCGGCATCCGCCAATCAGCCCGTGAGCGATTCCGTTTCTACCGTGAACAGGGCTATGCTCTGCAAGACCACCGCTTACAGCGATTTTGACGACGATGGACAAGCACTCCCCCCTGCCAGATTCCAACCATTTGCTCGATGACCTCGAGTCGATCCGCCAGCTGCTCGGTGATGCCGACCTGCAGCCACCGCTGCTCACCGACACTGTGGAGCAGATGCCGTTGCACCTCGACGAGCCGGCCGGCAACGCTGCCCCCGCGGTTGACGGGCAACCCGCCGCAGCCGATGACAACCCGCAAGCGCGCCGCCAGGACACCCTGTTGCACCTGGAAAGCGAACTGCGCGCTGCCGCACAGATGATCATGCAAGATGTGATCAACGACTTCACCCCGCACATCGAGAACGAGATCAAGCGCCGGCTGGACGCGCGCATCGAGCGGTTGATCAAGCGTTCGGAGTAACTCCAGTATTCGGCGGCGCCTGCTTCGCGGGTGAACCCGCTCCTACAGGGCATCAAGGTGTTGCGCGCCGGTGGGCGCAGGTTTACCCGCGCAGGCTGCCCCTGCCCCGCCAGATAGCACCAGCCTGTCGCCTGCGGCCCCCAGCTTGGTTATACTTCTCGGCTTTCCCGAATTAATGCACAGGGTCCCGCCGCGCATGGATAAGACCTACCAGCCGCACGCCATCGAAACTTCCTGGTACAACACCTGGGAGGCCGAGAACTATTTCGCCCCACAAGGTGCAGGCGAGTCCTACACCATCATGATTCCGCCGCCGAACGTGACCGGCAGCCTGCACATGGGCCACGGCTTCAACAACGCGATCATGGACGCCCTGATCCGTTTCCGTCGCATGCAGGGCCGCGACACCCTGTGGCAACCTGGCACCGACCACGCCGGTATCGCCACGCAGATGCTGGTCGAGCGCCAGCTCGAAGCGAAAGGCCAGAACCGTCATGACCTGGGCCGCGAACAGTTCCTGGAAAAGGTCTGGGAGTGGAAGGACCAGTCCGGTGGCAACATCAGCCGGCAGATCCGCCGCCTGGGTTCGTCGGTGGACTGGAGCCGCGAGCGCTTCACCATGGACGACGGCCTGTCCGACGCTGTCAAGGAAGCCTTCGTGCGCTTGCACGAAGACGGCCTGATCTACCGCGGCAAGCGCCTGGTGAACTGGGACACCAAGCTGCACACGGCCATCTCCGACCTTGAAGTGGAAAACCACGACGAGAAGGGCCACCTGTGGAACCTGCGTTATCCGCTGGCAGACGGCGCCACCACGGCCGAAGGCCTGGGCTACCTGGTGGTCGCAACCACCCGCCCGGAAACCCTGCTGGGCGATGCGGCCGTTGCGGTGAACCCGGCTGACGAACGCTACCAGGCGCTGATCGGTAAATTCGTCGAACTGCCCCTGGTCGGCCGCCGCATTCCGATCATCGCCGATGACTACTGCGACCCGGCGTTCGGCACTGGCTGCGTGAAGATCACCCCGGCTCACGATTTCAACGACTACGAAGTGGGCAAGCGCCACAACCTGCCGCTGCTGAACATCTTCGACAAGAACGCCATGGTGCTGGGTGCCGCGCAGGCGTTCAACCTCGACGGCAGCGTCAACGAGCAGGTCGATACCGGCCTGCCAGCCCAGTACGCCGGCCTGGACCGCTTCGTCGCTCGCAAGCAGATCGTCGCCGACCTGGATGCCCAGGGCCTGCTGGTCAGCATCGATGACCACGCGCTGAAAGTGCCCAAGGGTGACCGCTCGGGCACCGTCATCGAGCCGTGGCTGACCGACCAGTGGTATGTCTCTACCAAGCCGCTGGCAGAACCTGCGATCGCCGCCGTGGAAGACGGCCGCATTCAGTTCGTGCCCAAGCAATACGAGAACATGTATTTCTCCTGGATGCGCGACATCCAGGACTGGTGCATCAGCCGCCAGCTGTGGTGGGGCCACCGGATCCCGGCCTGGTATGACGAAGCCGGCCAGGTGTATGTAGGCCGCAACGAGCAGGAAGTCCGCGCCAAGCACAACCTGGGCGCCGAGGTGAACCTGCGCCAGGACGACGACGTGCTCGACACTTGGTTCAGTTCGGGCCTGTGGACTTTCTCCACCCTGGGCTGGCCGGAGCAAACCGAATTCCTCAAGAAATTCCATTCCACCGATGTGCTGGTCACCGGGTTCGACATCATCTTCTTCTGGGTGGCGCGCATGATCATGCTGACCATGCACCTGGTGAAGAACGAGGACGGCACCCCGCAGGTACCGTTCAAGACCGTGTATGTGCATGGCCTGGTGCGTGATGGCCAGGGCCAGAAGATGTCCAAGTCCAAGGGTAACGTGCTGGACCCTCTGGACATCGTCGACGGTATCACCCTCGACGCCCTGCTGGAAAAACGCACCAGCGGCATGATGCAGCCCAAGCTGGCCGAGAAGATCGCCAAGCAGACCAAGGCCGAGTTCCCCGAAGGTATCGCCAGCTACGGCACCGACGCCCTGCGTTTCACCTTCTGCTCGCTGGCCTCCACAGGCCGTGACATCAAGTTCGACATGGGCCGCGTCGAAGGCTACCGCAACTTCTGCAACAAGATCTGGAACGCCGCCCGCTACGTGCTGGACAAGGGTGAAGACTGTGGCCAGAACGGCGAAGCCTACGAGCTGTCGCTGGCTGACCGCTGGATTATCTCGCAGTTGCAGCGCACCGAAGCCGAGGTGACCCGCCAGCTGGAGCAATTCCGCTTCGACCTGGCCAGCCAGGCGCTGTACGAGTTCATCTGGAACCAGTACTGCGACTGGTACCTGGAGCTGTCCAAGCCTGTGCTGTGGGACGAGAACGCCCCGGTCGAGCGCGCCCGTGGTACCCGTCGCACGCTGGTGCGCGTACTGGAAGTGGCACTGCGCCTGGCGCACCCGTTCATGCCGTTCATTACCGAAGAAATCTGGCAGCGCATTGCGCCGCTGGCCGGCATCGAAGGCAAGACCATCATGCTGCAGCCATGGCCGGTAGCCGTTGAAGCCCGCATCGATGCCGCGGCCGAAGGCGATATCGAATGGCTCAAGGAACTGATGGTAGGCCTGCGTAACATCCGCGCCGAAATGAACATCGGCCCAGGCAAGCCGCTGCCGCTGTTCCTGAAGAACGCCAACGCCGACGACCAGCGCCGCCTGCAGGAAAACGAAGCGCTGCTGAAGAAGCTGGCCAAGGTCGAGTCGTTCACCGTGCTGGGTGATGCTGACGAAGCACCTTTGTCGGCCACTGCCCTGGTGGGCGACCTGCAGGTACTGGTACCCATGGCCGGGTTGATCGACAAGGATGCCGAGCTGGCACGCCTGAACAAGGAAATTCAGCGCCTGCAAGGCGAAGTGGCGCGCGTGGGTGGCAAGCTGTCCAACGCTGCCTTCGTCGACAAGGCACCGCCTGCGGTGATCGAGAAAGAGCGTGCGAAGCTGGCCGAGTCCGAACAGGCGCTGGCCAACTTTACCGAGCAGCACGCGCGGATTGCAGCGCTGTAACCTGACATTGCGGATGTGACCGGCGGGGGCCATGCCCTCGTTCGCGGCCAAGGCCGCTTCCACGGGGATGAACATCCCAGAGGAAGCGGCCTTGGCCGCGAATGGGCCGGCACCGTATCACCGGACCCAACCATGACTGAAAAGCCCACCCTGCACCCGCGTAACCGCCATCAGGGCCGTTATGACTTCCCCAGCCTGATCAAGGCACACCCCGACCTGGCCCGCTTCACCATCACCAACCCCTACGGCAAACCCAGCATCGACTTCGCCAACCCCGAAGCCGTGCGGGTGTTCAACCGCGCCCTGCTCAAGGCGCAGTACGGCATCCAGCACTGGGACATTCCCGCCGACTACCTGTGCCCGCCTATCCCGGGCCGCGCCGACTACCTGCACGTGGCCGCCGACCTGCTGGCGGAGGACAATGGCGGCGAAATCCCCAGAGGGGCCCAGGTACGCGTTCTGGATGTGGGGGTAGGGGCAAACTGTATCTACCCGTTGCTGGGCCACAGCGACTATCGCTGGCGCTTTCTGGGCTCGGACATCGACCCCGTCGCGCTGGCCTCGGCCAAGGCCATCGTGCAGGCCAACGGCCTGAGCAAGGCCATAGCCCTGCGCCAGCAGGCAAACGCTGCGCATATCCTCACCGGGCTGCTGCAAGCGGACGAGCGCCTGGAATTGACACTGTGCAACCCGCCCTTCCATGCCTCACGCGACGAAGCCACCCGGGGTAGCCAGCGCAAATGGAAGAACCTCGGCAAGCAGGACCCTAGACGCAAGTTGCCTGTGCTGAACTTTGGTGGCCAGAACAACGAGCTGTGGTGCGAGGGGGGTGAAATCCGCTTCGTCACCCAACTGGTTGGCGAAAGCGTGCAATACGCCCAGCAAGTGCTGTGGTTCACCAGCCTGGTGTCCAAGGCCAGCAACCTGCCCGGCATCGAGGCCGCGCTGAAAAAAGCCGGGGCGAAGGCAGTACGCATCAGCGAAATGGGCCAGGGGCAAAAGCAGAGCCGCATGGTGGCCTGGAGCTTCCATGCGCAAGCGGCGCGCCAGGCCTGGTACGCCCGACCTGAATCCAAGGCATGAAAAAACCGCGCCCGGGCAAGCCGGGCGCGGTTTAGTCAAACCAACAAGAATTACTTGTTGATAGCGTCGGTCAGCACTTTGGCTGGCACGAACTTGACGACTTTCTTGGCAGCGATTTCGATGGCAGCGCCAGTCGAAGGGTTGCGGCCGGTACGGGCAGGACGCTCGGAGACTTTCAGCTTGCCGATGCCTGGCAGTGTGATTTCAGCGCCGTTTTCCAGCTGGTCGGCAACGATCTGGCCCAGTTGCTCCAGAGCGTTCTTGGCGGTGGCTTTCGGTGCAGAGATCGATTCGGCGATATCGGCAATCAGTTGGTCTTTGGTCAATGCCATGGTGGTGTTCCTTCCCTATCAAATTCGATGGTTTTGCAGCGAACGACGACGTTATCGGGCCAGCCCCGTCAACTTGGCGGGCCGCGCCAATTGGGTATGTAGATACACAAATCGGCGTTTGGTTCGACGTGGCGAGCGTGCGCTGCCAGCAATGCGCCACAGCAGGGGCGCAAGACCGCGCAAAGCTATCACACGAATGAACAAATATCCGCTGCGCACCCCGATTTAATGCGGGTTTTTCGGGGGTTTTTCGCCTTAAAGCCACAAAGTTGCTTAAAAAACGAGCAACTGGCATTTGCGCCAACTTCTGCCCACTGCATCGCCCTGCGTCTGAGGTAAACTTCAGGCCTTTTGCAGCCCGTTGAGAATCCCATGCCAATCCGCCATTGCATCGTTCACCTGATCGACAAAAAGCCCGATGGCAGCCCCGCCGTGCTGCACGCCCGCGACACTGAACTGGCCGCCTCCGACGCCATCGAAAACCTGCTGGCCGACCTCAATGACAGCTACAACGCCAAACAAGGCAAGGCCTGGGGCTTTTTCCACGGCGAGTCCGGGGCCTACCCCCTGAGCGGCTGGCTTAAACAGTACCTGGATGCAGACAAGGATTTCACCGCGTTCAGCCGCATGGCCGTCGAACACCTGCAAAAGCTGATGGAAGAGTCCAACCTCTCAACGGGCGGGCACATCCTGTTCGCTCACTACCAGCAGGGCATGACCGAGTACCTGGCCATCGCCCTGCTGCACCACAGCGAAGGCGTGGCCGTGAACGCCGAACTCGACGTCACGCCATCACGGCACCTGGACCTAGGCCAATTGCACCTGGCAGCACGCATCAACCTGTCGGAATGGAAGAACAACCAGAACTCCAAGCAGTACATCTCGTTTATCAAGGGCAAGAACGGCAAGAAGGTATCGGACTACTTCCGTGACTTCATCGGCTGCCAGGAAGGGGTCGACGGCCCGGGCGAAACCCGCACCCTGCTCAAGGCCTTCAGCGATTTCGTGGAGAGCGAGGACCTGCCTGAAGCGTCCGCCCGGGAAAAAACCCAGACACTGGTGGAGTACGCCACGACCCAGACCAAACTGGGCGAACCGGTCACCCTGGAAGAATTGTCCAGCCTGATCGACGAAGAGCGCCCCAAGGCGTTCTACGACCATATCCGCAACAAGGACTACGGCCTGTCGCCGGAAATACCTGCCGATAAACGCACCCTCAACCAGTTCCGCCGCTTCACCGGGCGCGCCGAGGGGTTGTCGATCAGCTTCGAGGCCCATCTGCTGGGTGACAAGGTGGAGTATGACGAAGCCGCAGGGACGCTGATCATCAAAGGGCTGCCAACTACCCTGGTCGACCAGCTCAAGCGGCGCAAGGACTAAGGCCCAGGCTACCCTACACAGCGGCGGGTGCGGTATAGGAGGCCACCAAGGCCTCCTTCGCCGACTTGCGCAGCCGTTTGACCAGCCGCTCCTGCCGCAGGGCCTCGCCCTTGTCCGGCCATTGCTCCACATACACCAGCGCTTGGGCCGGGCTAGTCTTGAAATACCGCGCCCCCCTGCCGTTCTGGTGCGCCACGAAGCGCCGCTGCGGGTCGTCGCTGATACCGCAGTACAGCGAACCGTTTGCGGCCCTGACCAGGTACACATACCAGGGTTTCATTGCCTGACCCGGCACTTGTTCACTCACGACGCCTGCCCTTTCCATCATTAATTTGATGAGCCCACACATCGAGGGCTTCATCATGCTCGCTTGTAAAACCCGTACGTGGCTGACCGTCGCACTGCTGGCGGCAGCCTCTGCCACCCAGGCGTCCATCGGCGAGAAAACCGCGCAGCGCATGCAGCGCAACTACGACGCTACCCCAGCACAGTGCGAAGGTAACGCCGTACCAGCCCATGCCTGCTCGGGGGTACTGCTCAGGTCCACCCGGCCATCCCCGCACTATCACACCTGGCATCATAGCCAGAACAGCAAGGACAAGGGCGGGGTTTCGTTCTCGTACCTGCGTCGCGATTTGCCTGTCACCCGGCTGGCCGCCGACGGGCGCAGCGGCTTCACCCTCTACCCCCTGCTGCAGCGGCCCAAGGGCTCGCTGCACTACGAGATGCTGTGCGCCTGGCCCACCGACGGTGACACCTGGGAGCGAGACAACCGGGGCTGCGGCGATAACCGCCAGACCCCTGAACGCGAAGCCGCCTGCCACGAGCAGGGCGTGCTTAGCGCCGAGGACTGGATAGCCCACTACAGGAAAACCGGCGACTACAAACGCCAGTGCGCCTTCGACATCCGCCGCACACGCGTGCCGGAGCGGGCCGACGCCTTCTACCAAAGCCTGCGCGGCCAGCAGCTGTTCGCACAGGAAATGCCGTTTCCCTGGAACGAAGTGGTGGTAGGCGCCTGGGAAGAGGCCAGCGCCAATACCCTGCCCATCCAGTCGTTTTTCCACATCGAGGGCGAGTATGGTGCCTTGCAGCAGGCTCAGGCCGACCAGCAGGACTGGCACAGGACGTACGGCGGCTTCATACCGGTGATACGCATCCGCCTGCCGCAGGATGGCACTGAACGCGCCACCTTCAGCTACTACGAAAGCGATCAGGCCGTCGCGCTACCTTGAGCATGCTGGAACGCTCGCAGGCCCTTGAAGGCCTGCTGGCGTACCTTACCCTGCAGCCAGGGTGTCCAGCCCAACAGCAAACCCGGCGTGCCCAGCGCCTGGCGCGACCACCCCCACAGGTCGAAGCTGTCGTCGTGCTGGTAGATCAGCCCGTCCCGAATCAGAAAACGCGCCTGAATGCGGTTGACCACCGTGCGCCCGGTCTGGGCAAACGTGTAGGTCGCCACCCACTGCGCCGCACCGCCGTGCTCATCCGCCCGCACGTTGTCGAAGGTAAGGGAGAACGCCTTTGCCCGCTGGGTGAGCATGCGCCACATGTCTGCGGCATCCTTGCCGCGCAGGGTGCCGAACACCGGGTCACTGAAGACGACATCGTCGCTGTAGCAGGCAGCCATGGCCTCGGCATCGAGGCGCTGGAAGGCCTGGTAGAAGCGGGTGATCAGTTCACGGTTGGCGTCGCTCATGGGCTCAAGGTCCTGGGAGGGCAAAGCCGCACGATAATCCGCCCGGCTCGCGTGCGCCAGCGGCCTTTCAGACCTTCTCGCTGGTGACCTGGACATGCAGGGCACGCCCCGCCCCCAGGCCGAACACGATGGCCCCCAGGCCAATAATCGCAAATACCCAGCCCAGGGCTGCCCAGCCACCGGTCAAGTCATGCACCAGCCCCACCGCGAAGGGCCCCATGGACGCCAGGGTATAACCCACGCCCTGAGCCATGCTCGACAGGTTCGCCGCCACATGGGCATCCCGGGAGCGCAGCACGATCAAGGTCAGCGCCAGGGCGAACGTGCCACCCTGCCCCAACCCCAGCACCACCGCCCAGCCCCACAGCCCGGAGAGCGGCGCATACAGGCAACCGAACAACCCGCAAAGGGTCACCAGCATGACTAGCACGATCGCCAGCCGCTGGTCTTTGCCACGCGTGGCCAGCCAAGGGGCTGCAAGGGAGCTTGCCAGTTGCACGATCACCGAACCCGACAGCACCAGCCCTGCTTGAGTGGGGCTAAGGCCACGCCCGATCAGAATCGACGGCAACCAGCCAAAGACGATATAGGCCAGTGACGACTGCAGGCCCATGTACAACGTCACCTGCCAGGCCAGCGGGTCGCGCCACAGGCCGCGCACGCGGTAAGCAACCTTGTGCTGGCCGTGGCCTTGGCGAGCCTGGGGCAGCCACACCAACATGGCCACCAAGGCGGGCAGCATCCAGAACCCCAGCCCCAGCGCCCAGCTGTTATCGAAATACTGGGCCAGCGGCACCGTGGCCCCGGCCGCCATGGCTGCGCCGAGGCACAGGGCCATGGTGTACACGCCCGTCAGAGTGCCAGCATGCTGAGGGAAGTCACGTTTGACGATACCGGGTAGCAAGACCCCGATGATGCCGATGCTGGCCCCTGCCACCAGGCTACCCATGAACAGCCCTGTTGCCCCCAGCGTACTGCGCAGCACAATGCCCAGCGCCAGGGTGACAAGAATCACCAGCACCACGCGCTCGCTGCCCAGACGACGCGCCAGTACCGGCGCCAGTGGCGCGAACAGGCCCAGGCACAACACCGGCAAGGTGGTCAGCAACCCGGCCTGCGCGGCGCTGAGCCCCAGCCCGTCGGACACCTGGCCCAACACGGGTGCCATGCTCGACAACGCCGGGCGCAGGTTCAATGCCACCAGCACCAGGCCGAGCAGCAGCAGCCAGGGGCGCGGCGTAACCGCCGGTTGCGCCTGCACCTGCTCGTCATCGGCCTCGGCATCGATCAGCAACGGGTCGAGGTCCGCCGTGCCGGGTGGGTTGGTACGGATCGTGGAATCAGACATGGGCTTCTCGTATCAGGATTCGATGAGGGTACGGCTCAGGCGCTTGGCCCGCTGGGCATCGCGTTGTTCGATAGCGTCGAGGATTTGCCCGTGCAGGTCGAACGTGGCCTGGCAACGGGGAACCGTGGCCATGTTGTGCTGCAAGGCCGCAGCCACCACACCGGAAAAATAGCGGTACAGCTCACTGAGTGCCGGGTTGTGGGCCGCATCGACCAGACGCTGGTGGAACACCAGGTCGCAGGCGACGTAGGCGTCCACATCACCGTGGAAATGGCCGGCGCTGCCCTGCAGGGCCTCCCGCAGGCGCTGCAGATCCGTGTCGGTACGGCGCAGGGCTGCCAGGGCAATGGCCTCGGTTTCCAGAATGTGGCGGGTTTCCCGTGCCTGCTCAGGGGTGCACTGGGTCATGGCCTGTACAGCGTGCAAAGGGTCCTGAGCGGTGCGCAGGTAGCTGCCATCCCCCTGGCGAATTTCCACCAGGCCACTGAATGCCAGCACGCGCATGGCCTCGCGCACGGTATTGCGGCTGATCCCCAACTGAAGGGCCAGTTCAGGCTCGGTGGGCAGCCGCTCACCGACCAACCAGGCGCCTTGCGAGATACGCTCGCGCAACTGGTCCACCGCCTGCTCGACCAACGAGCGTTTTATCAACAAGGACATCGGTACATCCAGTCATCGGACGAATTAGCGATCAAAATAAAGCATCTCTGATCGCTCAACAATCGTTTATCGCCAGATAAGGTGGGGTAGCCGGTTTGCACCGCACCTTATCCCGGCCAGCCTCTAACTGTGTGTCAGCCCAGTGCATCCAGCAACGCCTGGTTCATCTCAGGCGTACCGATGGTAATGCGCAGGAACTGATCAATACGCGGCTGCTTGAAGTGGCGCACGATCACGCCTTGCTCGCGCAAACGCACCGCCAACTCCCCGGCATCTTGTTGTGGATGGCGGGCGAATACAAAGTTGGCAGCAGATGGCAGCACTTCGAAGCCCTTGGCCTGCAGCTGCGCGACCAGCTTTTCGCGGCTGTCGATAACCTTGCGGCAGGTCTGGTCGAAATAGGCGCGGTCCTCGAATGCCACTGCCGCGCCGACGATGGCGGCGCGGTCCAGTGGGTACGAGTTGAAGCTGTTCTTGATCCGCTCCAGCGCCTCGATCAGGTCCGGGTGGCCCACCGCCAACCCAACCCGCAGGCCGGCCAACGACCGCGATTTCGACAGGGTCTGGGTCACCAGCAGGTTGTCGTAGCGGTTCACCAGGCTGATGGCCGTTTCGCCGCCAAAGTCGATGTAGGCTTCATCCACCACCACCACCGAATCCGGGCTGGCCTGCAGTAACTGCTCCACGGCCTGCAGGGGCAATAGGCAGCCAGTGGGCGCGTTGGGGTTGGGGAAGATGATGCCCGCGTTCGGCTTGCGGTAATCCTCCACGCGGATCTGGAACTGCTCATCCAGCGGCACCTGTTCGAAGGCGATGCCATACAGGCCGCAGTACACCGGGTAGAAGCTGTAGCTGATGTCCGGGAACAGCAGCGGCCCGTCGTGCTGGAACAGGCCATGGAAGATGTGCGCCAGCACCTCGTCCGAACCGTTACCTACGAACACCTGCGCCGGGGTGACGCCGTAGTACTCCGCGACCGCCTGCTTGAGGCGGTCACCGTTGGGGTCCGGGTAGAGGCGCAGGTTTTCGCCCAGCTCCCCGCGCATGGCTTCCACCGCTTTAGGCGATGGGCCGTAGGGGTTCTCGTTGGTGTTGAGCTTGACCAGGCGCGCCAGCTTGGGCTGCTCGCCGGGGACGTAAGGCACCAGGTCCTTGACGAAAGGGCTCCAGAATCGACTCATGCTCAGTTCCCCTTCTCTTGGCTCAGGATGCGGTATTCGGCGCTACGGGCGTGGGCGGTCAGGGACTCACCGCGGGCCAGCACCGAGGCAGTGCGGCCCAGTTCGGAGGCGCCCTGCTCGGAGCAATAGATGATCGACGAACGCTTCTGGAAGTCGTACACCCCCAGCGGCGACGAGAAGCGCGCAGTGCCGGAGGTGGGCAGCACGTGGTTGGGGCCTGCGCAATAGTCGCCCAGCGCTTCGCTGGTGTGGCGGCCCATGAAGATCGCACCGGCGTGGCGAATGTACGGCAACCAGGCCTGCGGGTCAGCCACCGACAACTCCAGGTGCTCAGGGGCGATACGGTTGGCCACCTCGATTGCCTGCTGCATGTCCCGCACCTGGATCAGGGCGCCGCGACCATTCACCGATTTCTCGATGATCTCGGCGCGTTCCATGGTCGGCAGCAACTTGCTGATGCTGGCTGCCACGCGGTCGAGGAAATCGGCATCCGGGCTGACCAGAATGGCCTGGGCGTCTTCGTCGTGCTCTGCCTGGGAGAACAGGTCCATAGCGATCCAGTCCGGGTCGGTCTGGCCGTCACACACCACGAGAATTTCCGACGGCCCGGCGATCATGTCGATGCCTACCTGGCCGAACACGTGGCGCTTGGCGGTGGCCACGTAGATGTTGCCCGGGCCGACGATCTTGTCCACCTGGGGCACGCTCTCGGTGCCATAGGCCAGGGCAGCCACCGCCTGGGCGCCGCCCACCGTGAACACCCGGTCCACACCGGCAATGCAGGCTGCGGCCAGCACCAGCTCGTTGACCTCGCCACGCGGGGTGGGCACTACCATGACCACTTCGGTGACACCCGCCACCTTGGCCGGAATCGCGTTCATCAGCACCGAGGACGGGTAGGACGCCTTGCCACCCGGCACATAAAGGCCGGCGCGGTCCAACGGTGTGACCTTCTGCCCCAGTACGGTACCGTCAGCCTCGGTGTACTGCCACGAGTCCTGCTTCTGCCGCTCGTGGTACATGCGCACGCGGTCGGCTGCCTTCTCAAGGGCTGCACGCTGCTCGTCGGTGATACGGGTAAGCGCCAGTTCAAGGCGCTCGCGCCCCAGAATGAGGTCGTCGATGCAGCTAGCCTCCACCCCGTCGAAACGTTGGGTGAACTCTACAAGGGCAGCATCGCCACGCTCGCGCACGGCCTTGATGATATCGAGTACACGCTGGTTGACCGCTTCGTCGGACACGCTCTCCCAGCTCAGCAGATGATCCAGATGCCGAGCGAAATCCGGGTCAGCAGCGTTGAGACGGGCAATTGCGGTGGACACGGTCATGGCGAGGGCCTCGATTGTTAGCGAATGCTCAGGCGCCCTAAGCTACCAGTCCATCCGCACGGGCACCCGAGAAAAGTGGCTATGACGCGGATAGACGGGCGCGACAGCCAACGCTGCGCGCAGGAAGTCGTCAGCCGCGGTGTCGCGATTCGACCGCTTGGCGCAGCGTGTCGATCAGGCTCTGGATGCGGGCGTGCTGCATTTTCATGGAGGCCTTGTTGACCACCAGGCGCGAGCTGATGTGCGCGATCATTTCCTGGGGCTCCAGGCCGTTGGCACGCAAGGTGTTACCGGTGTCGACCACATCGATGATCTTGTCGGCCAGGTTGATCAGGGGTGCCAGCTCCATCGAGCCGTACAGCTTGATAATGTCGACCTGGCGACCCTGCTCGGCATAGTAACGCTTGGCCACATTCACGAACTTGGTGGCAACGCGCAGGCGGCCCTTGGGCTCGGGCGCGCCGACCACGCCAGCGGTCATCAGCTTGCAGCGGGCAATCTGCAGGTCCAGGGGCTCGTAAAGGCCCTGCCCACCGTACTCCATCAGCACGTCCTTGCCTGCCACACCCAGGTCGGCGGCGCCGTGTTCGACATAGGTCGGCACGTCGGTGGCACGCACGATCAGCAGGCGCACGTCGTCCTGCGTGGTCGGGATGATCAGCTTGCGGCTCTTGTCCGGGTTCTCGGTGGGAACGATACCGGCCTCGGCCAGCAATGGCAGGGTATCGTCGAGAATACGGCCTTTGGAAAGCGCGATGGTCAACATTGGAACGTCGGTCCTTAAGCAGCTACTGCCGGCCAGGTGGTGCACCTGGCCGCATTCAATTCGAACGGCGCGTCCTTGCGCCCCAGGGCAATCAGCCCGGCACGCGGCGAATCTTGGCGCCGAGCATCTGCAGTTTTTCCTCGATGCACTCATAGCCACGGTCGATGTGGTAGATGCGATCGATCAAGGTGTCGCCTTCGGCCACCAGTGCCGACAGCACCAGGCTGGCGGATGCGCGCAGGTCGGTGGCCATTACCGGGGCACCTTTCAGGGCGTTGACGCCGGTCACGATGGCGGTGTTGCCCTCGACCTGAATCTGCGCGCCCATGCGGTGCATTTCGTACACGTGCATGAAGCGGTTTTCGAAGATCGTTTCGATTACAGCACCGGTGCCTTCGGCTATGGCGTTGAGCGAAATGAACTGCGCCTGCATGTCGGTCGGGAACGCTGGGTACGGGGCCGTGCGCAGGTTGACGGCTTTCGGCCGCTTACCGTGCATGTTCAGCTCGATCCAGTCCTCACCGGTGGTGATGTCGGCGCCTGCTTCCTTGAGCTTTTCCAGAACCGCCTCAAGGATGGTGGGGTCGGTGTCCTTGACCTTGACGCGGCCACCGGTAACGGCAGCGGCTACCAGGTAGGTGCCGGTTTCGATGCGGTCCGGCATGACGCGGTAGTGGGCCGAACCCAGCCGCGCAACACCCTCGATGGTGATGGTATCGGTGCCGGCGCCCTGCACATTGCCGCCCATGGCGTTGATGAAGTTGGCCAGGTCGACCACTTCCGGCTCGCGGGCCGCGTTCTGCAGCACACTGCGGCCGTTGGCCAGCGCTGCGGCCATCATGATGTTCTCGGTACCGGTCACACTCACGGTATCGAAGAAGAAGTGCGCACCGCGCAGGCCACCCTCAGGCGCCTTGGCCTTGATGTAGCCACCTTCAACCTCGATCTTCGCGCCCATGGCCTCCAGGCCACGTATGTGCAGGTCGACAGGTCGCGAGCCAATGGCGCAACCGCCTGGCAACGCCACCTCGGCCTCGCCGAAACGGGCAACCATGGGGCCGAGTACCAGAATGGAGGCACGCATGGTCTTCACCAGCTCGTAGGGTGCGACCAGGGTCTTGATGGTACGGGGGTCGATTTCCACCGCCAGCTTTTCGTCGATCACAGGCTCGATGCCCATGCGACCGAACAGCTCGATCATGGTAGTGATGTCGTGCAGGTGCGGCAGGTTGCCCACGGTGACCGGGCCATCGGCCAGCAAGGTCGCAGCCAGAATGGGCAGGGCTGCGTTCTTCGCGCCCGAAATGCGGATCTCGCCATCAAGGCGAGCGCCACCAGTAATAATCAGTTTGTCCATTGGAATCTCGCCGCCAAGTTGGCTCAGGTGCGCTCAGCCCAGGCTGCGCTGCTGAAAAATTTCATGGTTACCGCATGGATGCTGCCGTTGGCGATCCACGGATTCAGGTGAGCGTAAATCGCCTGCTGGCGTTTGACCGGGCTCAGGCCGGCCAACTCGTCGCTGATCACGTTCAGCTGGAAGTTGCAGCCTTCGCCTTCAACTTCGACCCGGGAACCCGGCAATTTTTCTTCAAGGAAGCTTTTAACTTCTATGGCCTGCATGCTCAACCTCAATCGGCGCCCGATGCGCACGGGTCGGCCATCATACAAAAAAGCCCCTCGCCTGCGAAGCCCAACAACGGGTTCGCTGACCGAGGGGCCATCATCCCAGCAGCCATCAGGTGGCCAGCACCTCGTCGAGGTCGTACACCTCGGCGATTTCCCGCATGTCATCGGGCATCCCGCGCACCTGGCAACGCTTGCCGGCAGCGCCAGCATCGCGCATGAACGCCAGCAGCAACGAAAGCCCGACGCTGGTGGAGCGCTGTACGGCGGAGCAATCGATCACCACGTCCACTCCGTCGCTGCCCGCTATCAATGCCTTGCCCTGCTTACGCAAGGCAGGCCCGCTGCGGTAGTCCAGCACGCCGGCAAGGCGGACCACGCCTGGCTCGCTCATGCTCGCGGTCGCTTCACTCATTTGACGGCCTTTTCTGGCGAACTGTCGGCGGTTTGCTTGGCCTTGGCCACTTCACCCGCCCAGCCGTCGATGGTCTTGTCCAGGTTGTTGCCATTACGCTGCATGGCGTCAGCGAACTGATCGCGGAACAGCTTGCCGATGTTGATGCCATTGACGATGACGTTACGCACCTTCCATTCGCCAGCGATGTTCTCCAGCGTGTACTGCACCGGGTACACCGCACCGTTGTTACCGGTGACCTTCATGCCGACACTGGCCCGCTTACCATCGTCAGACTTGGCCGGATCCACCACGATGCCCTGGTTGTTGTACTCCAGCAGGGCGTTGCCGTAGAACTGCATCAGGCTGCGCTTGAAGTTTTCCTGGAAGCGCTGCATCTGCTCAGGGCTGGCCTTGCGCGAGTACTTCACGGTCATGATGCTGCGCGAAATGCCATCGGCATCCACCACCGGGCCCAGGATGCGGTTCAGCGCGTCGTAGAACGCGCTGGGGTTGGCCTGGTACTGCTGCTTGTTGGCCTTCAGGTCACCCAGCAATTCATTGGTGGTGCTTTGAATCACGTCATGAGGGGACTGGGCCGCCATGCTCATGAGAGGCAAGGCTGCCAGCAGGACCAGCAAGCCACGTCGCAGAATCGATATCATGGAAACTCCTCAATTAGCCGGTTGCGCGTCTCGGGGTTCCTTGCCAACAGTGTTGAGCAGGAACTTGCCAATCAGATCTTCCAGCACCAGCGCGGACTGGGTGTCATGGATGGTACCGCCGTCCTTGAGCACCTCTTCCTCACCGCCTACGCTGATGCCGATGTACTTCTCACCCAGCAGCCCTGCGGTCAGGATCGATGCAGTGGAATCGGTCGGCAGGTTGTTCACCGACTTGTCCAGCTGCAACGTCACCCGACCGGTGAAGGAATCACGGTCCAGGTCGATGGCGGTGACTTTGCCGATGGTGACACCGGCCATGGTCACTTTGGCTCTGACAGTCAAACCGGCGATATTGTCGAAGTAGGCGTAAACTTTATAGGTATCGCTGGTCGGGCTTGCCGACAGGCCGCTGACACGCAGGGCCAGCAGCAGCAACGCCAGGATCCCGGCCAACAGAAACAGGCCTACACCGATTTCCAGGGTGCGGTTTTGCATCAGAAATCTCCAAACATCAAGGCGGTCAGAATAAAGTCCAGACCCAGTACAGCCAGCGAGGCATAGACCACGGTCCTGGTAGTGGCACGGCTGATCCCTTCTGAGGTGGGCTCACAGTCATACCCCTGGAATACGGCGATCCAGGTGGTGACGAAGGCGAACACCAGGCTCTTTATCAACCCGTTGAGCACGTCGTCGGTGAACGAAACACTGTTCTGCATGTTGGCCCAGAACGAGCCCTCGTAGACGCCCAGCCAGTCGACCGCCACCCACGACCCGCCCCAGATGCCCACCACGCTGAAGATCAGTGCCAGCAACGGTAGCGAGATGAAGCCGGCCCACAGGCGCGGGGCAACGATGTACTTGAGTGGGTCGACGCCGATCATTTCAAGGCTCGACAGCTGCTCGGTGGACTTCATGTTGCCGATTTCAGCCGTGAGCGCGGACCCGGCGCGGCCTGCGAAAAGCAGGGCGGTGACGACCGGACCAAGCTCGCGAAGCAGGGTAAGGGCGACCATCTGGCCCACCGCCTGCTCCGAACCGTATTTGGTGAGGATGCTGTAGCCCTGCAGGGCCAGCACCATGCCAATGAACGTACCGGACACCACGATGATGGCTAGCGACAACACACCCACTGAGTACAGTTGCCTGGTCAGCAGCTGGAAACCGCCGCCAATGCCACCGCGCCCGACCAGGGCGTGGAACAGGAACAGGCAGGAGCGGCCCAGCACGGCCACTACATCGATTGCCGCGCGGCCGAACAGGCGCACGCGCTCAAGCATGGATTTTCTACGCATCAGCGCGCCCCCAGCAGATCGGCGCGGTAATCGGGCGCAGGGAAGTGGAAGGGTACAGGGCCATCCGGGTCGCCTTTCATGAACTGGCGGATACGCGGGTTATCCGACCCCATCAACTCGTCGGGGGTGCCCTGCCCCAGCACCTGGCCGTCACCCACCACGTAGATGTAGTCGGCGATGCTGGCGGTTTCTGCCAGGTCATGGGACACGACGATGCTGGTGATGCCCAGGGCATCGTTGAGCAGGCGGATCAGGCGCACCAGAACACCCATGGCGATCGGGTCCTGACCGACGAACGGCTCGTCGTACATGAGGATCTGCGGGTCCAGGGCAATCGCCCTGGCCAGCGCCACGCGGCGTTTCATGCCGCCCGACAGCTCATCCGGCATCAGGTCGATGGCACCGCGCAGGCCCACGGCCTGCAGCTTCATCAACACGATGTCACGGATCATTTCATCCGGCAGCTGGGTATGCACGCGCAGCGGGAAAGCAACGTTCTCGAACACATCCAGGTCGGTGAACAGCGCGCCACTCTGGAACAGCACGCCCATCTGCTTGCGCGCGTCGAACAGGTCGCTGCGCGACAGCGTCGGCAGGTTCTGCCCGGCGACCCACACTTCACCGCTGGATGGACGCAACTGGGCGCCCATCAGACGCAGCAATGTGGTTTTGCCGCACCCGGATGGCCCCATGATGCCAGTGACCTTGCCGCGTGGGATGCGGATGTCGACATTGTTGAAAATGCTGCGCGAACCCCGTTTGAAGGAAACCCCCTTCAACTCGACCGCGCAGGCGCTATCCACACTCATCTAGACTCCTTGCTAGTGCAGCCTCGTCCTAGTGGACGTCGGCCTTCATCTGGAAGGCACACGCCCCTGGGCAGGCTGAATAGCGGCGAACTATAGCACCGCTGGCAGCGCCGCCCCAAGGCTGCCAAACGCGTCGTTCAGCCTCACGACAGCCTGGGGGTACATTGCCTACGACAATCGAAAGCGTGAGGGTTTCATTCAATACCGCTATAATCGCCGCCTTTTCATCAGGCACTGCTTTTTCGACATGAGCCAATCCAGCGAGCTGATCCAATCCGCCCAACGCACCCTGCGCCTGGAACTCGAGGCTGTAGAGGCCCTGTTGGCGCGCATCGACGCTACCTTCGTCAAGGCCTGCGAGCTGATCCTGGCCAGCAAGGGCCGCGTGGTCGTGGTGGGCATGGGCAAGTCCGGGCACATCGGCAACAAGATCGCCGCCACCCTGGCCAGCACTGGCACACCGGCTTTCTTCGTGCACCCGGCCGAAGCCAGCCATGGCGACATGGGCATGATTACGCGCGATGACGTCATCCTGGCCCTGTCGAACTCGGGCAGCACCGCCGAAATCATCACCCTGCTGCCGCTTATCAAGCGCCTGGGCATCAAGCTGGTCAGCCTGACCGGCAACCCGGCTTCACCGCTGGCCCAGGCCGCCGACGTCAACCTCGACGCCGGCGTCGAACACGAGGCCTGCCCGCTGAACCTGGCGCCGACATCGTCCACCACAGCATCGCTGGTGCTGGGCGACGCCCTGGCCATCGCCCTGCTCGAAGCCCGTGGCTTCACCGCCGAAGACTTCGCCTTCTCTCACCCGGGCGGCGCCCTGGGCCGGCGCTTGCTGCTCAAGGTCGAGAACGTGATGCACGCGGGCGACGAACTGCCGCAGGTCGCCCGCGGCACCCTGCTCAAGGAAGCGCTCCTTGAAATGTCCCGCAAAGGTTTGGGCATGACCGTCATCGTCGAAACCGATGGCACGCTGGCCGGGGTGTTCACCGACGGTGACCTGCGCCGTAGCCTGGACCGCAACATCGACGTGCATACCACCCTGATCGAAGACGTCATGACGGTGCACGGCAAAACCGCCCGTGCCGAGATGCTGGCGGCCGAGGCCCTGAAAATCATGGAAGACAACAAGGTGGGCGCCCTGGTGGTGGTAGACAGCCAGGACCGCCCAACCGGCGCCCTGAACATGCACGACCTGCTGCGTGCCGGCGTACTGTAAAGGAGCGATGCAATGCACCAGGACCTCATGCAACGGGGCAAAGGCGTCAAGCTGGCCGTGTTCGACGTGGACGGCGTACTCACCGACGGGCGCCTGTATTTCCTCGAAGACGGGAGCGAGTTCAAGAGCTTCAATACACTGGATGGCCAGGGCATAAAAATGCTCATGGCCTCTGGCGTGACCACCGCCATCATCAGCGGGCGCAAGACACCGGTCGTCGAGCGGCGGGCGAAGAACCTCGGCATCCCGCATCTGTTTCAAGGGCGCGAAGACAAACTGGTCGTACTTGACGGCCTGCTCGCCGAGCTGGGCCTGAGCTATGATCAAGTGGCCTACCTGGGCGATGACCTGCCCGACTTGCCGGTTATCCGCCGGGTGGCACTGGGCATGGCGGTAGCCAGCGCGGCACCGTTTGTGCGCCAGCACGCCCATGGCGTCACGCAGGCACGGGGTGGCGAGGGTGCCGCCCGCGAATTCTGCGAACTCATCATGCAGGCCCAGGGCACCCTGGACGCTGCCAACGCCAACTATCTGTAAGGTTGCCCATGTTCAGCAAGAAAGCCAGAAACATCGTGCTGCTCGGGGCCATCGCCGCCCTGCTGGTAGCCGTCGGCTACTGGAACGTCAGCCCCGAGAGCTTCCTGGAGCAGCCCGCGGCGCAGGTGGACGAAAGCGCCATCGACTACTACGCCATCAATGCCCACAGCGTGCAGTTCTTGCCAGACGGCAAGCTGCAGTACGAAATGACCGCCGACAAGGTCGAACACCTGAAGGCCAGCGAAGTCACATTGCTGACCACCCCGGACCTGCACATGTATCGCGGTACGGAGTACCCGTGGCATGTGCAGAGCGTGCGCGCCGAGGTCAACCCTGACGGCAGCGAGGTCGAACTGATCGACAACGTGCGGATCGCCCGCACGGACGAAAAGAAGCGCGAAACCATCATTACCAGCTCGCGCATGACCGTGTTCCCGCAGAAGGAATATGCGCAGACCGAGCAAGCCGTTAGAATCGACGGCGCCGGTGGCACGACTACGGGCAAAGGTATGAAAGCGTATTTGAAAGAAGGCAGGATGGACCTGCTCTCTAACGTAAGAGGACAGTATGAGGCTCGTTAAAACCCTCCCCCTTTTGCTCAGCCTGAGCGCAGCACTGGGAAGCGCGAGCGCCCTCGCCCTGCCAAACGACCGTGATCAGCCCATTCGCATCCAGGCCGACAACGCTCACCTGGACGACAAGAAAGGCGTGGCCACCTATACCGGCGACGTCATCATCACCCAGGGTTCGATGATGATCAAAGGCAATACCGTGACCATCACCCGTACCGCTTCCGGCGATATCGACGTGGTGACCTCGGTGGGCAACCTGGCCTACTTCGAGCAGCAGCAGAGCGCCGCCAAAGCCGACAAGATGAAAGGCTGGGGCGTGACCATCCAGTATCAGTCGCAAAAGGACCTGGTAGTGCTCACCGACCGCGCCAAGGTCGAAAACGAAGGCAATACCACCGAAGGCGAGAAGATCGTCTACAACACCCAGACCCAGGTTGCCACCGCAGGTCGTGGCGGCAATGTGACCACACCGCGTCAGCGCATCGACATGGTGATCCAGCCCAAGAAGAAGGCCGAGTAAATGGCAACCCTCAAAGCCCAGCACCTGGCCAAGAGCTACAAGGGCCGGCAGGTGGTACGTGACGTCAGCCTGTCCATCGACAGCGGCCAGATCGTGGGCCTGCTCGGCCCCAACGGCGCCGGCAAGACCACCTGCTTCTACATGATTGTCGGGCTGGTCCAGGCCGAACAGGGCCGTGTGCTGATCGACAATCTCGATGTCAGCCACCAGCCCATGCACGGGCGCGCCCGCGCGGGTATCGGCTACCTGCCGCAGGAAGCGTCGATCTTCCGCAAGCTGTCCGTGGCAGACAACATCAAGGCCATCCTGGAAACCCGCAAGGACCTCGACCGCGAAGGCCGTCGCCAGGAGCTGGAAAGCCTGTTGCAGGAATTTCACATCAGCCACATCCGCGACAACCTGGGCATGAGCCTGTCCGGTGGTGAGCGTCGCCGCGTCGAAATTGCCCGCGCACTGGCCACCGCGCCCAAGTTCATCCTGCTGGACGAACCCTTCGCCGGCGTCGACCCGATTTCGGTAGGCGACATCAAGCAGATCATTCACCACCTCAAGGCCAAGGGTATCGGCGTACTGATCACCGATCACAACGTGCGTGAAACCCTGGATATCTGCGAAACCGCCTATATCGTCAACGATGGCCGCCTGATCGCCGAAGGGGATGCAGAAACGATCCTGGCCAACGACCTGGTCAAAGAGGTGTACCTGGGTCACGAGTTCCGCCTCTAATCCCGGGACGGGCCTGGAGCACGGCAAAAAAGCCTATCTATTGCGGGTCAAGTTGTTACAGTGCTCTAGGCAAACGCTACAATTTAAGGCATAAAACTTGCTTGATTTGGCGCCCCAGCGCCCTCGTGTAGTGGATGGCGCATGCGCGCCGGCGAACAAGGTACCAAGCCCCTGCCATGAAACCATCGCTCGTCCTAAAAATGGGCCAGCAACTGACGATGACACCGCAGTTGCAACAGGCCATCCGCCTGCTCCAGCTTTCCACCCTGGACCTGCAGCAGGAAATCCAGGAAGCCCTGGAGTCGAACCCGATGCTCGAACGCCAGGAAGACGGCGACGACTTCGACAACAACGACCCGATGGCCGACAACGCCGAAAACAAGCCGGCCGCCGAAACGCAGGACAACAGCTTCCAGGAAACCACCGTCAGCACCGAAAACATGGAAGACGGTGAGTGGAGCGAGCGCATCCCCAACGAGCTTCCCGTGGATACCGCGTGGGAAGACATCTACCAGACCAGCGCCAGCAGCCTGCCCAGCAACGATGATGACGAATGGGATTTCACCACCCGCACGTCCGCGGGCGAGAGCCTGCAAAGCCACCTGCTGTGGCAGTTGAACCTGGCGCCCATGTCCGACACCGACCGCCTCATCGCGGTCACCTTGATCGACAGCATCAACGGCCAGGGCTACCTGGAAGACACCCTTGAGGAAATCTGTGCAGGTTTCGACCCCGAACTGGATATCGAACTGGATGAAGTCGAAGCGGTGCTGCACCGTATCCAGCAGTTCGAGCCTGCAGGGGTAGGTGCCCGCACCCTGGGCGAATGCCTGCTGCTGCAACTGCGCCAGCTGCCTGGCAGCACCCCGTGGATGGCCGAGGCCATGCGCCTGGTGAGCGACTTCATCGACCTGCTGGGTAGCCGCGACTACAGCCAGCTGATGCGCCGCATGAAGCTCAAGGAAGACGAACTGCGCCAGGTGATCGAGCTGGTGCAGAGCCTCAACCCCCGCCCCGGCTCGCAGATCGAGTCCAGCGAGCCCGAATACGTGGTACCCGACGTGATCGTGCGCAAGGACAGCGAGCGCTGGCTGGTGGAACTGAACCAGGAAGCCATCCCGCGCCTTCGCGTGAACGCGCAGTACGCAGGCTTTGTACGCCGTGCCGACACCAGCGCCGACAACACCTTCATGCGCAACCAGTTGCAGGAGGCGCGCTGGTTCATCAAAAGCCTGCAGAGCCGCAACGAAACCCTGATGAAAGTGGCCACCCAGATCGTCGAACACCAGCGCGGCTTCCTCGACCACGGTGACGAGGCCATGAAACCCCTGGTACTGCATGACATTGCCGAAGCGGTAGGCATGCACGAGTCGACCATTTCCCGGGTTACCACGCAAAAGTACATGCACACCCCGCGTGGTATCTACGAACTGAAATACTTTTTCTCCAGCCATGTGAGCACCGCCGAAGGCGGCGAATGCTCGTCCACGGCGATCCGCGCGATCATCAAGAAACTGGTTGCCGCGGAAAATCAGAAAAAGCCATTGAGCGACAGCAAGATCGCTGGTTTACTGGAGGCACAAGGCATCCAGGTAGCCCGTCGTACCGTCGCCAAGTACCGCGAGTCCCTCGGTATTGCACCGTCGAGCGAGCGCAAGCGACTGATGTAACCCTGAGATGCGCCACAGCGTTTGTGTGGCAGGTGCAACACCTGCCTCTTTATGCACGGGCAACAAAAGGAGAAGCTGTATGCAAGTCAATATCAGTGGACAGCATGTAGAAGTCACCCAGCCACTGCGCGATTATGTGCTTGAAAAGCTCGCCCGAGTGGAGAGTCACTTCGACAAGATCACCAACGTGCAGGTCATCATGAAGGTCGAGAAGCTGCAGCAGAAGGTCGAGGCGACCTTGCAGATTCCCGGCGGTGAAGTGGTAGCGAACGCCGAACACGAAGACATGTATGCAGCGATCGACGCCTTGGCCGACAAGCTCGACCGTCAACTGAAAAAACACAAGGAAAAACAGCAAAGCCTGCTGCAAGGTGCGGCTGCCCGCTGATCCCCCTCATCCATGATCCGACTTGAAACCATCCTGACCCCCGGCCGTTCCCTCGCGAACGCGCCGGGCGGCAGCAAGAAACGCGCCCTTGAAAAGGTCGCCGAGCTGATTGCCAAAGAAGTGCCAGAACTGGACGGGCAAACTGTCTTCGAAAAACTGATCGCTCGGGAAAAGCTCGGCTCCACCGGTTTCGGTAATGGCATTGCCATTCCCCATTGCCGGCTCGAAGGCTGCACAACCCCGGTCAGTGCCTTGCTGCACCTCGAAGCCCCTATCGATTACGACGCCATCGACGGCGCCCCCGTGGACCTGCTGTTCGTGTTGCTGGTACCCGCGGCCGCCACCGATGCTCACCTGGAGCTGCTGCGCCAGATTGCCAGCATGCTCGACCGCAAAGAGGTTCGCGAGCGCCTGCGTGCGGCCCCCAGCAGTGAGGCCCTGTTCCAGGTTGTCCTGGACGTACAGAACGAGCATTGAACATGCGCCTGATCATCGTCAGCGGCCGGTCTGGCTCCGGCAAGAGCACCGCCCTCGATGTCCTGGAAGACAACGGTTTCTACTGCATCGACAACCTGCCCGCCAGGTTGTTGCCGCAACTGGCAGAAACCGCCCTGTTGAACACCGAACTGCCGCAACCCAAGGTGGCCGTTTCGATTGACGCGCGCAACCTGCCCAGCCACCTGTCGCGCTTCCCCGAACTGCTCGAGGAGGCCCGGGCCCGGCACATCAAGTGCGATGTGTTGTACCTGGACGCCGACGAGGACACGCTGCTCAAGCGTTTTTCCGAAACCCGTCGCCGCCACCCGCTGACCAACGCCGACCGCTCGCTGGCAGAAGCCATACGTGTGGAGCGCGAATTGCTGGGCCCCATCGCCGACCTGGCCGACCTCAAGATCGATACCACACGCCTGAACCTGTACCAACTGCGAGATTCGATCAAGCTGCGCCTGCTGGACACCCCCGAACCGGGTACGGCGTTTTTGGTCGAGTCGTTCGGCTTCAAGCGTGGCATGCCGGTTGATGCCGACTTGGTATTCGATGTGCGCTGCCTGCCCAACCCGTACTGGAAACCTGAGCTGCGGGAGCACTCCGGGCTGGAGCAGCCGGTGATCGATTACCTTGCTGCGCAACCCGATGTGCAGGAGATGTTCAACGACATCTCCAGCTACCTGCTCAAGTGGCTACCCCGCTTCGCCGCCAGCAACCGGGCCTACGTTACCATTGCCATCGGCTGCACCGGTGGCCACCACCGTTCGGTGTACATCACCGAACGTCTTGGCCAGTTGCTGCAGCAAACCCTGAAAAACGTTCAGGTCCGTCACCGCGACCTCTAGCCCAAGGATCTGCCACGCCATGCCCGCCCGTGAAATCACCATCATCAACAAGCTGGGGCTGCATGCCCGGGCGGCAGCCAAGTTCGTCGGTGTTGCTGGCCGCTTCCCCTGCCAGGTCAAGGTTGGCCGGGCGCCGGACAAGCTGGTAGACGGCAAGAGCATCATGGCCGTGATGATGCTGGCGGCCGGCAAGGGCACACAGGTGCACCTGCACACCGAAGGCGAGCAGGACCAGCAAGCCATGGACGCCCTGGTAGCGCTGATCGAGAACTTCTTCGACGAAGGCGAGTAAATCGGCGGGGCCGCCGCAACCTTGTCGCCGATCTTTCGGCGACAAGGCGTGGTCAGGACATCGCAGTGTCCATCACCATCATCAGGCAGAAGCCCGTACACAGCCCCAGGCTCGCCAGGCGATGATGACCATTGCTGCGCGACTCCGGGATGATCTCCTGCGTGACCACCAACAGCATCGCACCTGCAGCGCACGCGAGCCCCAGCGGCAAGAGCAGTTCCGCCACGTTCACCAGCCAGGCGCAGATCACCGCGGCCACCGGCTCCACCAGCCCGGATGCAGCACCGATGAGAAACGCCTTGAAGCGTGGCATCCCTGCACCAGCCAGCACCAACGCGATAACCAGGCCTTCGGGCACGTCCTGCAGGGCAATGCCCATGGCCAGGCTGTCGGCATCGGCCATGCCACCCCCAGCTGATACGCCAATGGCCATGCCCTCGGGAATGTTGTGGGCAATGATCGCGAATACGAACAACCAGATGCGCGCTGCAATCACGGGCTGCCCCTGGGACGCCACGAGCGCCTGGGGCGAAGCACTGGAGATTCTGAGGTCTATCAGGAACAGGCACAGTGCACCGCCCAGCAGGCCGGCACTGATCAAGCCGCCGGCGCCCCACGCGCTGAACCCGATGGCTTGCGCGGCCTCGAGCCCTGGCACGATCAGCGAAAAGGCCGTGGCGGCGAGCATGACCCCGGCGCCAAAACCCAGCAGGGTATCGGCCAACGCCACCGGCATGTTGCGGATGACCAACACCGGTACAGCACCCAGCGCCGTACCCAGCGCACACAGCGCACCACCCTGCAGGGCACGCAACATGCGCGGCTCGAGGTCTAGCCAGGCCAGGCCGCGAGCCACCAGCAATGCAGTGCCAGCCAGCATCAACAGGGTGCCAAGCGCCAACCTGAACAACCGCACACTGTTAACCGACATCACCTGGGAGGGCATACCGATGCGACTCACTGAATGGCGGCGTGGTAACGGCGCTCCACTTGCGCCCAGTCGATGACGTTGTAGAACGCCCCGATGTATTCAGGGCGGCGGTTCTGGTACTTCAGGTAGTACGCGTGTTCCCAGACGTCCAGCCCGAGGATGGGTGTGTTGCCGTGCATCAACGGGCTGTCCTGGTTGCCGCTGCTTTCGACTACCAGTGTTTTCTGCGGGGTCACGCTGAGCCACGCCCAGCCACTGCCGAAGCGCGTCAAGGCGGCCTTGGTAAAGGCGTCCTTGAACGCCTCGAACCCGCCCAGCTGTGCAGTGATCGCCTGGGCCAGCTCGCCTTCAGGTTCACCGCCGCCCTGTGGCGACATCACGGTCCAGAACAGGCTGTGGTTGGCGTGGCCGCCGCCATGGTTGGTCACCGCGCCGCGCAGGTTTTCGGGCAAGCTCGCTACCGCTGCCACCAGTTTCTCCACCGGCCACTCTGCCCACTGCGTTCCCTCGACGGCGGCGTTAAGGCCGTTGACGTAGGTCTGGTGGTGCTTGGTGTGGTGAATTTCCATGGTCTGCGTGTCGATGTGCGGTTCCAGCGCGGCGTAGGCGTAGGGCAGTGCAGGCAAGGTATGCGGCATGTCAGTGGATTCCGTAGGTCTGGTTATTGGGCGTTGCATCCGGCACCCGTGTGCTGGCCGGAGTGCTGTGGCGATTGAGCAAACGTTCGGTGCGGGGGTATTGCCCATACTCGGCAATGAAACTGAGCAATTCGCTGTAGGTGCGCGAACTGTGACGCAGCGCGGCGTCGCGCAGTGCCTGGGGCAGGCGCAGGTCCTGGCAGGCCTGCAGCAGCCGCTGGTGGGCGGCGCACAGGTAATCAGCACTCTCCTGCGGCTGGTTAAGCCGCAGGTGCAGGTCGGCCAGGTTGTGGTGCGCAACGACCAAGGCGGCTACTGCCTCGTCGGCGTCATGCCAGCGCTCGAACAGCACCTGGGCCAGGGCCAGGGCCTGCAGGTAATGTTCACGGGCATCGACCAGCTGTCCTTGCTCGAACAGCCGGTTGGCGGCTTGCGTGGTGCGTTTCCAGTGCTGCATGACGGGCCTCCAGGCGGTGACGCGAGTCAGATGCCGCCAGCGGTGAGTTTTTCCGGGTCGAGCAACGCCTGCAGCTGATCGCGGGACAGGTCTGTGTGCTCCAGCGCGACGTCGATGATGGGGCGCCCCTGCTTGTAGGCGGTTTTGGCAATTTCCGCGGCCTTGAGGTAGCCAATGATCGGGTTGAGCGCGGTCACCAGAATCGGGTTGCGCGCCAGCGCTTCCTTGAGCTTGTCCTCGTTGACCTTGAAGGTGGCAATGGCCTTGTCCGCGAGCAGCCTGCTGACATTGGCCATCAGCTCGATGCTCTCCAGCAGGTTGCGTGCGATGACGGGCAGCATCACGTTCAACTCGAAGTTGCCGGACTGCCCGGCCACGGCGATGGTGGCGTCATTGCCGATGACTTGCGCCGCCACCATGGCCGTGGCCTCGGGAATGACCGGGTTGACCTTGCCAGGCATGATCGAAGAGCCGGGCTGTAACCCCTGCAGTTCGATTTCGCCCAACCCGGCCAGGGGCCCGGAGTTCATCCAGCGCAGGTCGTTGGCGATCTTCATCAATGCCACGGCAGTGGTCTTGAGCTGACCGGACAAAGCCACCGCAGTGTCCTGGGAGCCGATGAGGGCAAACAGGTTCTGGCCAGGGGTGAACGCCACGCCGGTCAGCGTGCTGAGCTGCTGGGCAAAGCTGGCGGCGAAGCGCGGGTGGGCGTTGATCCCGGTACCCACCGCCGTCCCGCCCTGGGCCAGGGCCTGCAGGCTCGGCAAGGTGGCCTCGATATGCGCCTTGGCAGCATCGACCTGGGCGGCCCAGCCATCGAGTACCTGGCTCATGCGCACGGGCATGGCGTCCATCAGGTGGGTGCGGCCAGTCTTCACGAACTGGTGCACCTGCTGGGACTTGTGCTCCATCACCTGCACCAGGTGGCTCAAGGCCGGCAACAGCTGCTCATGCAAGGCCAACGCTGCGCTGACGTGGATGGTAGTGGGGATGATGTCATTGCTGCTCTGGCCGCAGTTCACGTGATCGTTGGGGTTGACCGCCTCGCCCAGCACGCGGGTGGCCAAGGTGGCGATCACCTCATTGGCATTCATGTTGGAACTGGTGCCGGACCCGGTCTGGAACACATCGACCGGAAAATGCCCGATGAAGTCTTCGGCCAGCAATTGCTCGACCGCCTTGACGATGGCTTGCCCCTGGGCGGCAGGCAGCTGCTCCAGCTCGATGTTGGCCTTGGCGGCAGCGGCCTTGGCCAGCAGCAGGGCACGAATGAACTGCACCGGCATACGTTGCCCGCTGACCGGAAAGTTGTCGACCGCGCGCTGGGTCTGGGCACCGTACAGGGCCTGGGCAGGCACCTGCAGTTCGCCCATGCTGTCGCGCTCGATTCGGGTATCACTCATCATCAAGTCCTTGCATCAGTTCTTCAGGAGAAATCGACGGCAACAGGCGGCAATTAGCCAGTTGCAGGGCATAGGGTTGCCAGCGCTGGTTCTGCTCCTGGCGGTCGAGGTTGCGCAGGTCCAGCAACGGGCGCCATGCCTGGTCCAGGCACAGGCATCGCCAGTGCCAGGGCAGCATGCGGTCACAGGCGGTATCGAGCAGCAGGCGGAAGGAAGTCAGCGCCACCGTCCATGGCGAGGTCTCGGTGCAACACACCAGGTAGCGGCCCTCGGCAAGGTAGTGCTCGATCAGGCGCGGCTCATCGGCTTCAAGCGCGCAACGGATGCGGCGGCTCAACCAGCGCCAGTTTTCCAGGTAGGGGAGTTCGCGTAGGACGGTATTCATGAACATCATCGCCGGGTGACTGGATAATGATATTCATTATTAATTGATAAATAGAATCAATTCAAGCGTAGTGTGGGGTAAAAAAAACCGGCGCTAGGCCGGTTCGGTGATGTGTAGCACAAAGGGCCGCGCAGCGGCCCCAACAAAACGAGGGGCCGTTAACTGCCCGCTACCGTCATCCGCTCGATCAACACCGAGCCTGTATGAATATTGCTGCGTGTTTCAAGATCGCTGCCGATGGCGACAATTTGCTGGAACATGTCCTTCATGTTGCCGGCAATGGTCACTTCTTGCACAGCGTGCTGGATTTCGCCATTTTCAACCCAGAAGCCTGCAGCACCGCGGGAGTAATCGCCGGTTACCATGTTCAGGCCATGCCCCATCAGCTCGGTTACCAGCAAGCCACGCCCCATGCGCCAGATCAGGGCCGCCTGGTCTTCTTCACCATGGGTAACGAACAGGTTGTGCACGCCACCCGAGTTGGCGGTGCTCGGCAGCCCCAGCTTGCGGCCGGAATAGGTGCCCAGCAGGTAGGACACCAGCTCGCCTTTGTCGACGAATGGCTTGGCATACGTGGCCAGGCCGTCGCCATCGAATGCGGCACTGCCCAATGCCCGGGGAATGTGCGGGCGCTCATCCAGGGTCAGCCAGGACGGAAACAGGCGCTGGCCCAGCGCCCCTTCGAGGAAGGACGACTTGCGGTACAGGTTGCCGCCTGAAACAGCTGCCAGGAAGCTGCCGAACAGCCCGCCCGCCAACTCTGCCGAGAACAGCACCGGCACCTCGCAGGTGGGCACCGGGCGCGCGCCCAGGCGGCTGGCCGCACGCTGGGCGGCGCGCACGCCAATGCTGCGTGGGTCTGCCAGCAGGTTGCCCTGACGGTTGACGTCGTACCAGTAGTCACGCTGCATCTGGCCATCGCCTTCAGCGATCATGACGCAGCTCAGGCTATGCCGGGTGGAGGCATAGCTGCCGACGAAGCCATGGCTGTTGCCGTACACACGGCAGCCCTGGTGAGTATTGAGGGTGGTGCCGTCGGCATTGAGGATACGGGGGTCGGCATCGAACGCGGCCGCCTCACAGGCAAGGGCCATCTCGATGGCCCGCTCGGGCTCCAGGCTCCAGTCATGGTAGAGGTCCAGGTCTGGAATGTCGCGCGCCATCAATGCGGCGTCTGCCAGGCCCGAACACGCGTCCTCGGAGGTATGTTTGGCAATGGCCAGGGCCGCCGCTACGGTTTCCCTGATCGCGTCGGGGCCGCTGGCCGATGTGCTGGCCGAACCCTTGCGCTGGCCCACATACAAAGTGATGCCAAAGCCCTGATCGCGGTTGAACTCGACGGTTTCAACTTCCCGCTGGCGTACCGTGGTGGACAGGCCCTGCTCCAGCGACACAGCCACTTCGCAAGCGCTGGCGCCCTGGCGGCGTGCCTCGGCGATTATCGCCTCAACCTGCTCCTGCAATGCTGGCAGGTCTTTCGGACCTACGCTCTGGACTGCACTCATGGTGATCTCCACTCAAATTCTGCATTCACCGGGGGGTCAATCTACGACCGGGCCGGACAAGCGGCCCCCGGGTGGTTATCATGGCGGCAATTTTCAGGCCTTGTACGAAAAGTGCCTACGTGGCGACTTTTCATAAATACCCAAGCGGACTGCCCCCATGGTTGATTCAAACGACGACGCCTTCGACGGCGAAAAAAGCAAAACCCAGATCAAGCGTGAACTGCACGCGCTGGTCGAACTTGGCGAACGCCTCACAACCCTCAAGGCCGACACGCTGGCCCGCCTGCCGCTCACCGACGAGCTGCGCAAAGCCCTGGCCGAGGCCAGCAAACACACCGCTCACGGCGCCCGCAAACGGCATATGTCGTTCGTCGGCAAGTTGATGCGGGTACAGGACCTGGATGCCATCCAGGCACTGCTTGAACAGATGGACAGCTCCACGCGCCAGTACAATGAACGCTTCCACGGCCTTGAGCGCTGGCGCGACCGGTTGATCGATGGCAATGACGAAGACCTTGAGCGCTTCGTCAACGAATACCCTGATACCGACCGCCAGCAGCTGCGCTCGCTGGTGCGCCATGCCCAGCACGAGAAAGCACGTAACAAACCACCGGCTGCATCGCGCAAGGTATTCAAGTACATCCGCGACCTCGACGAGCTGCAGCGCGGCTTGCGCTGACCCTCCAGGCGGCCGCTGCACCAGCCTGGGTGCCAGCGGCCGCCCCCCGGCCGGGGGCCCCCGGGGGGTTTACCCCCCCGGGGCACCCGCCGGGGGTTGGCGCCCCCCCCCCGCCCGCCCCCCCCCCCCCGGGGGGGCCCCCGCCCCCCCCCCGCGGCCGGTAGCCTGCGGGCGTATTCACGCGCCGGTACCACCGACGGTGATTGCGTCCAGCTTCAAGGTTGGTTGGCCCACACCCACCGGCACCGACTGCCCATCCTTGCCGCAGGTGCCTACGCCACTGTCCAGGGCCAGGTCGTTGCCGACCATCGACACCCGGCTCATGGCTTCCGGGCCATTGCCGATCAGGGTAGCGCCCTTTACCGGTGCGGTGATCTTGCCGTCTTCGATCAGGTAAGCCTCACTGGTTGAAAACACAAACTTGCCGCTGGTGATATCGACCTGCCCACCACCGAGGTTGGCGCAGTAGATACCTTTTTTCACCGACGCGATGATTTCCTGCGGGTCGCTCTCGCCTGCGCGCATGTAGGTGTTGGTCATGCGCGGCATCGGCAGGTGCGCGTAGGACTCACGGCGCCCGTTGCCCGTCACCGCCATGCCCATCAGGCGCGCGTTGAGCTTGTCCTGCATGTAGCCCTTCAGCACCCCGTTCTCGATCAGGGTGGTGCATTCGGTCGGGGTCCCTTCGTCGTCCACGCTCAACGAACCGCGTCGCCCTTCCAGAGTGCCGTCGTCGACGATGGTGCACAGGCTGGAGGCCACCTTCTGACCGATGCGGCCACTGAACGCCGAACTGCCCTTGCGGTTGAAGTCACCTTCCAGGCCGTGGCCCACAGCCTCGTGCAACAGCACACCGGACCAGCCGGAGCCCAGTACCACCGGCAGGGTACCTGCCGGCGCCGGTATGGCCTCCAGGTTTACCAGGGCCTGCCGCAGGGCCTCGCGGGCATAGCCCATCACCCGCTCTTCGGTGAAGAAGCGGTAGTCGGTACGCCCGCCACCGCCCTGCCCGCCCCGCTCGCGGCGGCCATTCTGCTCGACGATGACACTGACGTTGAAGCGCACCAGCGGGCGCACGTCTGCAGCCAGGCTGCCATCGGCTGCCGCAACAAGGATGCGTTCCCAGACCCCGGCCATGCTCACGCTGACCTGCTGAATACGCGGGTCCAGCGCGCGGGTGGCCACATCGACACGCTTGAGCAGCTCGACCTTTTCGGCACGGCTGAGCACGTCCAGCGGGCTGTCCGCCGTGTACAGCGCTGGCACCTGCTGTGTGCGGAAGGCCTGCACGCTGCCGTTCTGCCCGGCGCGGGAAATCGAACGCGCGGCACGGGCAGCGGAGGTCAGCGCCTCCAGGTTGATCGCGTTACTGTAGGCAAAGCCGGTTTTTTCACCAGCCTGGGCGCGCACGCCGACGCCTTGATCGAGGTTGAAGCTGCCTTCCTTGACGATGCCGTCTTCCAGCGCCCAGGTTTCGGATACCTGGCCCTGGAAATACAGATCGGCCGCATCGATACCGGGGCCGGCCAATTCACCCAGCACGCTCTGCAGGCTGTCCAGGGTCAGGCCGCCTGGGGTCAGGAGCTGTTCGCTGACGGTGGATAACATCTGGCTCATAGTCACTCCGAGGTGTGCGCAGGCCGCAACGCGCCCTGCGAGAAAAAGCGCCGGTGTTCGATCACCGGCATGCGCGCCCGGATGGACGCCTGTTGTTCGCTGTCGCGCTCGGCAAGCAGTACCGCTTCGCCTTGCGCCTGTTGTGCAACGACCCGCCCCCATGGGTCCACGATCGCTGCATGGCCATGAGTGTGGCGCTCGCCAGGGTGCGTACCGCCCTGCGCCGCCGCCAGTACATAGCACTGGGTTTCGATGGCACGGGCACGCACCAGCACGTCCCAGTGCGCCGCCCCTGTCACAGCAGTGAAGGCGGCGGGTGCTGTAATCAGTTCGGCACCCGCCGCCCGCAATTCGCTGTACAGCTCGGGGAAGCGCAGGTCGTAGCACACGCTCAACCCCACACGCCCTACCGGCGTATCTGCCACCACCACCTGCGCGCCGTGGGCGTAGTCATCAGACTCGCGGTAGCGGCCACGGTTATCGGCCACATCCACGTCGAACAGGTGCAGCTTGTCGTAACGTGCCACCTGCTCGCCGTGCTCATCGATGAGCAGCGAGCAGGCATGCGCCTTGGCATCCGGTTGACCTGCAGGCGGCAATGGCAATGTACCTGCCACTACCCATAACCTGAGGTCGCGGGCGACGCGTTTCAACCATGGCAGTATCGGCCCCTGCCCCAGCGCTTCGGCGCGGCCAATGGCGGCGGCGTCCTTGCGGCCCATGGCGGCGAAGTTTTCCGGCAGCACGGCCAAGCGCGCGCCGCCTGCTGCTGCCTGCTCCAGCAAGGCACTGGCACGCGCCAGGTTTTCCAGTACGCGGTCCTGGCTGACCATCTGGATGACCGCAGCCTTCATGGGCACTCCTAGCGGGACTTCTCGAAAGGTTTCACAAAGGTGATTCTAGGCTCTTTCCACGGGCCTTCTACCCGGTAGTGCACACTGGCGATGCGTGAGACGCGGTCACCAATCAGCCGATCGACCAGGAACAACGCGCCGCCCACTGCCGGGGCACCCACGATCAGCGCCGCCAATGGCAGGTTGTTGGTGACCGGGAGGCTGACCTGCAGGTTGGCCGCGACCGTGTCGCGCACCATGTCCAGCGTGCCATCGAGTTCGAAATCGCTCGAAGGCCCGGTGACCGAGATCGGCGTGCGCGTCACGTATACGCCGTTGCTCGCCACCAGCAAGCCTTTGAGCCGGTCGTAGGCCAGGCCCTTGTCGAACAGGTCAGAGAAGTCCAGGCGCAGGCGCCGCCCAATGGAGTTGAAGTTGAGCAGGCCGAACACCCGCAATGCCTGGGCACCACCGTCCACTTCGACGAACTGGCCGGACCGCAGCGCTGCGTCCAGGCTCCCCGAGAAGCGCTTGAGGCTGATCGCAGCCGGCGACCCCGGCCATCGGCCGTCCACATCCAGGCGGAAATCGCGGCTGCTCACGGTCGGGGCAAAGCCCCAGGCAGTGAGTACATCGGCCAGGTTCTTGCCCTGCAAGCGCCCTTTGTACCAGCTACTGGCGCTGCCGACGCCACCCTCCCAGCCACCGCCGCCATTGATACGCAGGCCCTTGAGGTCCAGGTCCAGGTCGCTGGCAGCAACGCCGCGCGTGGTTGGCCGCAGCTTGATGGCGGCGCTGCCGTACAGTTCATCCCCGCGGTACAGCTTGTCGATGCGCAGGTCCAGCGGTGGCACTTTGCGCGGGTCGAACGACGCCAGCGGGTCGGCACCCTCTTCGGCCTGGGCCTGCCCGGCATCGCTGGCCGGCAGGCGAAGCGTTTGCAGGTGTACCGTCATGGGCGCGCCCTTGGCGTCAGGCAGGCGGGCGTCCCCAATCACTTCGCGGCTGTCCAGGCGCAGCGCCCAGGCCGGGCCACTGCGGGCCAGGCGCACCACGGCCTGGTTCAGCTGCGTGCCAAACGCCTTGAGCTGGCCAATGGTCAGGTCCACGCTCTGCAGCAGTTGCTTGGCACTGCCACCAGGGTCGCTGCCACCCAGCTTTTCGGCTTGCGCCTGCCAGGGCGCCAGGTCGAGGGCCTCCAGCCGGCCCCGTACCCGCAGCCCCTGGCCTGCGGGAGGCTGAGGCTGGCCCGGGCCAAGCAGCAATTCACCGCCACCCTGGGTCAGCTTGTCGGCTGGCGCGGTGTAGGCCAGCTGGGCAAGGTCGGTGTAGGCGGCATCGATACGTCGCTGCGGGCCCTGCAGGGTCATGCTGAAGCGGCTGGCGCGGCTATCACCTGCGGCTTTTCCGAAAGGTGCAGGCAAGTCGATTGCCAGCCCTTTGAGGGTGGAATTGACGGTGAGCAGGTTTTCCCGGCTGCCCAGGCTCAACTGCAGGTCGTATGGCAGGTCGCCGGATGCCGGCAGGGCCTGATCGAACTGCAGCCATTGGGTCAACGTCTTGAGCGGCACCTGGCCGCTAGCGCTGATGCGCGTCTGCATCTGCCCCGGCTGGCCTTCTGCGGCAATTTGCGCCGTCACCGGCTTGCCGAAGGCCTGCAAGGTGATGCCCTTGCCGCTCAGGCCCTTGTCGTAGTCGAAGCTGAAATCACCCTTGAGCCGGCTCAGTTCCAACGTCGGTGGCGCAACCTTCAGCCGGGCATCACGCGTGGCGAAGTCCACCTGCACGTTTGGCCGCTGCCCATGCGCCAGGGGGATGTCGAGCTTGACCTTGCCCTTGAGCGGGCCCTCGCCGTCCCAGCCGGCAAAGATGTCGCTGGTGCCGATGGGGGCTTCCTTGAGGATGCTGAGGCCGTCGGCCAGGCGACCATCGAAGTTGCCGTCCAGATACAGGTGGCTGTCCCGGCCCTCTGCAACGTGGGGGATATCGACCTTGACGTCGCTGACCTTGGTATTGAGCAACAGGCCTTGCCGCGCCCGGATGCGCACCCCGCTGTCTTCGATGAACACATCACCAGCCACCTGCTGCACCTGTGGCCAGCCAGGCTGGAAGTCCAGGGCAGCGTCATGCACCTTGAAGAACAGGCTGATGCTGCGCGCCTCAGGCACGGCACCGTGGTTGAGCGAACCCTGGTACTGGAAGTAGCCTTCGTCCACTGCCCCCTTGACGATGGCGCTGCGCAGCCACTGGTCAAGGGCCGGGCTCAGCACCTCGGGCAAGTATTTCGCAGTGTAGCGGCCGTCGCCGTCGGTCAGGCCGACACGCAGGTCCATGTAATCCTCGCGGCCTTTTTCGAACCACAGGCGGATGAGGAAATCACCGGCAATCTTGCCCTCGTCGCCCACCACCTTGAGATAAGGGGCAACCAGGGTGAAGCCTTGCTTGTCGAGGGCCCAGGTGAGGCGCGCGTTGGCCTTCTGATAGTGCCAGGGCTTGGCGAAGATAGGGTACAGGTGCAGCATGAACGCGTCGGTGTCCAGGCGCAGCTCGCCGTGGCCCAGGTCGCCACTGATGCTGCCGCTGACGTTTCCGGCGGCAGGCGCGTTGTGGTAGGCGTTGAAGCCGACCTTTTCCAGGTTGGCTTCGAACTGCAGGCGCTGATCACCTTCAGCCTTGGGTTTGGCCTGCATGCGCACATTGCGCAGCGCACCGGTCACCTGCAACCCATCAACCACGGCCATCGCCTGTGAGGGCAACGGCGCCAGCGCATGGATCAGCGGGGTCAGGGGCGTGAGGTCGAGGCGGTCTGCCTGCAGGTGCCAGGTTTCATCGGCCGTGGCTTGACCTGCACGTTGCTGCAGTTGCAGGTGCGACTCCCAGCGTTGCTTGGCAAGGTCCATGGCCAGCGAGTCGACCACCACATCAAAACCGTCGCCCTGGCGCTGGAACCAGGCATTGAAGGCGAGGTTGTTCACTTTCGCCGGCTTGCGGCCCTCGAGCGCGCCCTGCAATTGCGGCGCGTTGAGCCGCACTGTCGCCTGTTGCAACTGGCGGTCGCGCCAGTCTACCCAGAACTCACCACCGGCCTGCAACGTATCGGCGTGCCATTGGCCCAGCAGGCGGGGCGGTAACCAGCGCGCCCAGTCGCTTTGCGGCAGGCTCAGGTAGGTTTGCACCTGGGCATCGCGCCAGGCGTCGGCGGAGGCGCGGCTGCGCAGGTTCAGTGCCATGGGTTGCCCATCGGGCAGGGTGGCCCGCAGTTCCAGCACCTGGCGAGCACTGCCGGCACGCAAACCTGCACTCATATAAGTGAGGGTCAGCGGGTCGCGCTGCCAGGCCTGCAAGGTCACCTGGCTATCGAAGATATCAAGGCGCCCCAGTTGGCCAAGGCGCTGCAACAGTTTTGCCGGGTCCAGTGGCGCGTCGTCCTGCTTGGGCAGGCCCTCAAGTTGCCAGCCGCCCTGCTCGTCCTCACGGGCTACCAGTTGCAGGCCGCTGAGCTGAATGCGTGACAGCCTGACTTCACGGGCCAGCAGGCTGCGCCAGATGTCCGGCACTACCCGCACGTCGTCCAGGCGCAGGGCCGTGGCGCCCTCGCCCAATTGCAGGTCGCGTACTTTGAACACCGGGGCCAGCCGGCTCCAATGGCCCTCCAGGGCACCGATGTGCACGGGTACACCGAGCGCCTCGGCCGCTTTGCGCTGCACGTCGGCGCGGTACTCGGCCACCAGGGGCACCAGTTCGCGCCCCAGGCTGGCGTACAGCGCTAGCAAAACCACCAGCAGGGCGCACACGCCCAGCCCCCAGCGGGTCAGGACGACAAGAACGCGGCTTACACGCGCCATGGCCAAGGCCCTCCAGGTCGTCTATGCAGCATGGCCCGTGGAATGGGTTTTGCCAGGCCACGGCGGGCGTCAGGCGGCCTCAGAGCAGCACCACGTCATACTGCTCCTGCGAATACATCGACTCGACCTGAAAGCGAATGGTTCGACCGATGAAGGCCTCCAGTTCAGCGACGTTGCCGGATTCCTCATCCAGCAGACGGTCCACCACCTTCTGGTTGGCCAGCACGCGGTAGCCCTCGGCCTGGTAGGCGCGAGCCTCGCGCAGAATCTCACGGAAGATTTCGTAACAGATGGTTTCAGGGGTTTTCAGTTTGCCGCGGCCCTGGCACGCCTGGCACGGCTCACACAGCACCTGCTCCAGGCTTTCGCGGGTCCGCTTGCGGGTCATCTGCACCAGCCCCAGTTCGGTGATGCCGATGATGTTGGTCTTGGCGTGGTCACGCTCCAGCTGTTTTTCCAGGGTGCGCAGCACCTGGCGCTGGTGCTCTTCATCTTCCATGTCGATGAAGTCGATGATGATGATGCCACCGATGTTGCGCAGGCGCAGTTGCCGGGCGATGGCGGTAGCGGCTTCCAGGTTGGTCTTGAAGATGGTTTCTTCGAGGTTGCGGTGGCCGACAAAGGCACCGGTGTTCACATCGATGGTGGTCATGGCTTCGGCCGGGTCGACCACCAGGTAGCCACCAGACTTCAACGGCACCTTGCGCTCCAGGGCACGCTGGATTTCGTCCTCCACGCCATACAGGTCGAAAATCGGCCGCTCGCCCGGGTAGTGTTCGAGGCGGTCGGCGATCTCCGGCATCAGCTCTTCGACGAACTGCGTGGTTTTCTGGAAGGTTTCCCGGGAATCGATGCGGATCTTCTCGATCTTGGGGTTTACCAGGTCACGCAGGGTACGCAGGGCCAACCCCAGGTCTTCGTAGATGACCATGGGGGCACCGCAGCTTTTGATCTGCGCGCCGATTTGCTCCCACAGCCTGCGCAGGTAGCGGATGTCCTGCAGGATTTCCTCGGCCCGGGCACCTTCGGCGGCGGTGCGCAGGATGAACCCACCGGCGTCCTTGATGTTTTCGCTGTCCATGCAGTCACTGACCACACGCTTGAGGCGCTCGCGCTCGGCTTCGTCCTCGATCTTCAGGGAAATGCCCACATGGCTGCTGCGCGGCATGTACACCAGGTAGCGCGAGGGGATCGAAAGCTGGGTGGTCAGGCGCGCGCCCTTGGTGCCGATCGGGTCCTTGGTGACCTGAACCACCAAGGCCTGGCCTTCATGGACAAGGGCCGTGATGTTTTCCACCGCAGAGCCTTCGCGCTGGGAAATTTCAGATGCGTGAATGAACGCCGCCCGCTCCAGCCCGATATCGACAAAAGCCGCCTGCATGCCCGGCAATACCCGTACTACCTTACCCTTGTAGATGTTGCCGACGATGCCACGGCGCTGGGTTCGCTCGACGTGCACCTCCTGCAGTACCCCGTTTTCCACCACCGCCACGCGTGACTCCATCGGGGTGATGTTGATCAGGATCTCTTCACTCATGGCACGTTCTCGTCAAGGATGTTCGGTAATGATGGATCGCAGTGGGGTGGCTGGCTAGCGCGGCGCTGATACGCCGTGTTGCTGCCAGCACGCGATGGAAAACGCATCCAACAGGCGCGCAGTTTCGAACAGGGGCAGGCCGACCACGGTCGAGTAACTGCCCATCAGTTCCCTGACAAAAACTGCGCCCAGGCCCTGGATGGCGTAGCCGCCGGCTTTGTCATGGGGCTCACCGGTGGCCCAGTAGCGCTGCGCTTCTTCTGGGCTGATGGCACGGAAATAGACATGGGTACCCACGCACACGTCCAGGCAGCGAGCGCCGTCGGTCACGGCCACGGCGGTGATCACCTGATGATGGTCATCTGACAGCTGCGCGAGCATGGCCAGCGCGTGTTCGCGGTCACGGGGCTTGCCAAGGATCTGGCCGCCAATCGACACCACGGTATCGGCACCCAGCACCACACCGGGGCCGTTGAGCCCGGCAAAGCCGGCAGCAGCCTTCGCACGGGCAAGGCGCAGGGCGTACTCGGAGACGCCTTCATCCGGCAGCGGGGTTTCGTCGACAGAGGCACTGACAACGGAAAAGTCGACGCCGATCTGAGCCAACAGTTCGCGCCGACGGGGTGAGCCAGAAGCCAGGTAAAGCGGGGTCATCGGACATCTCCCTGTCAGTGGCACCGTGGCCGTCAATTGATGTGCAGGCGTCGGCGTACGTCGCGCAAGGCAAAGCTTATCCATGGCCAGAGCAGTGCACTGATCACAGCCGACCAGACCAATGCCAGGGTCGGCAGGCGGTTACCGGTGAGCGCGCTCAGCCACAGCTGAACCAGCTGGGCGATACCGAACACCACCAGGATCACCAGGCTCTGCTGCCACATGGGGAACATGCGCAAGCGCTGTTGCAGTGACAGCACGAGGAAGGTGATCAGGGTGAGAATAAGCGCGTTTTGCCCAAGCAGGGTGCCGTAGAGCACATCTTCGGCCAGGCCGAGCACGAATGCCGTGGTCATACCGACTTTGTGCGGCACGGCGAGGGTCCAGAACGACACCAGCAAGGCCAGCCACATGGGGCGGAACACTTCCATGAACTGAGGCATGGGCGACACGCTGAGCAGCAGGCCGATGGCGAAGGTCAGCCAGATGAACCAGCCGTTGTTGCGGCGCGACGCTGCCATCACGGCCTCCTGGGTTGAGCGGTTGCCGCCGGGGCCGCTGCCGGTGTGGCAGGTTGCGCTGCGGGTGTGGCGGGCTTGGCTGGCGTGGTGCCAGCCGGTGTGGCGGGCGTGGTCGCTGCCGGCGCAGCCTGCTCGGGTGCGGCTGTGCCCTGCCCGGCTGCCGGCGCCCCCTTGCGGTCGGCCTCTTCCTGGGCGATGGCGGCATCGGTGGCGCGCTCTTCAGGGGTGCGGCGATCACTGAACACCAGCAACATGTAGCGGCTGCGGTTCAGCGCGGCAGTGGGGATGGCGCGCACGATGGCAAACGGCTGGCCGGAGTCGTGGATCACTTCGTTGACCGTGGCAACGGGGTAGCCTGCCGGGAAACGCTGGCCCATGCCGGAGCTGACCAGCAAGTCCCCTTCCTTGATGTCTGCCGTATCGGCCACATGACGCAACTCCAGCCGTTCGGGGTTGTCGGTACCGCTGGCAATGGCGCGCAGGCCGTTACGGTTGACCTGGACCGGAATGCTGTGGGTGGTGTCAGTGAGCAGCAGCACCCGTGAGGTGTAGGGCATCAACTCGACCACCTGGCCCATCAGGCCACGCGCATCGAGCACCGGCTGGCCCAGGAAAACACCGTCACGCTCACCCTTGTTGATCAGGATACGGTGGGTGAACGGGTTGGGGTCGACACCGATCAGTTCGGCCACCTCGACCTTTTCATTAACCAGTGCCGATGAGTTGAGCAACTCGCGCAGGCGCACGTTCTGCTCGGTGAGGGCTGCCAGCTTCTGCAGGCGCCCCTGCAGCAGCAGGGCTTCGGTCTTGAGTTTCTCGTTTTCGGCAATCAGCTCGTTGCGGCTGCCGAACTGCCCCGCCACCCCTTGCCAGGCACGCTGCGGCAGGTCGGTGATCCAGTAGGATTCCATGAGCACCAGGCCCATCTGGCTGCGCACAGGTTTAAGCAGGTCGAAACGCGCGTCGACAACCATCAACGCGACCGACATCACTACCAGAACAAGCAGGCGCACGCCCAGCGAAGGGCCCTTGGAGAAAAGCGGTTTAATGGGCCGTTCCTCGTGGACGACTCAGGAGGTCATTGGACATGGGACAACGCACCAGCCTGGTTGCGGGTTGACGGATAAGGCGCCCGGGCGGGCGCCAGCCCAGCACATACAGGTAGCACTGTGCGCACTACCTGTAAACCGGGGCTCGTGAACAGCGAGGGGGATCACTCGCTGGAGAGCAGGTCCATCGCGTGCTTGTCCATCATTTCCAGGGCGCGACCGCCGCCACGGGCCACACAGGTCAGCGGGTCTTCGGCAACGATCACCGGCAGGCCGGTTTCCTGGGCCAGCAGCTTGTCCAGATCACGCAACAGCGCACCACCACCGGTCAGCACCAGGCCACGCTCGGCAATGTCCGAGGCCAGCTCTGGCGGAGACTGCTCCAGGGCGCTCTTGACCGCTTGAACGATGGTGGCCAGCGATTCCTGAAGGGCTTCGAGCACCTCGTTGGAATTGAGGGTGAACGCGCGTGGTACGCCTTCGGCCAGGTTGCGGCCGCGCACATCGACTTCACGCACTTCGCCACCTGGGTAGGCAGTGCCGATTTCCTGCTTGATGCGCTCGGCGGTGGATTCACCGATCAGGCTGCCGTAGTTGCGGCGTACGTAAGTGACGATGGCTTCATCGAAACGGTCGCCGCCCACGCGGACAGATTCTGCATAGACCACGCCGTTCAGGGAGATGAGCGCGATTTCGGTGGTGCCACCACCGATATCCACCACCATCGAACCGCGGGCTTCTTCAACCGGCAGGCCAGCACCGATGGCAGCGGCCATGGGCTCTTCGATCAGGAACACTTCGCGGGCACCTGCACCCAGGGCCGACTCGCGGATGGCGCGGCGTTCAACCTGGGTGGACTTGCACGGTACACAGATCAGCACACGGGGGCTGGGCTGCAGAAAGCTGTTCTCGTGAACCTTGTTGATAAAATATTGCAACATTTTTTCGCAAACGCTGAAGTCGGCGATAACGCCGTCCTTCATCGGACGAATGGCAGCAATGTTGCCAGGCGTACGGCCCAGCATGCGCTTGGCTTCGGTACCGACGGCGACGACGCTTTTCTGATTGCCATGGGTACGGATGGCAACAACCGAGGGCTCATTCAGGACGATACCGCGCTCACGCACGTAAATAAGGGTGTTGGCAGTACCCAGGTCGATGGACAGATCGCTGGAAAACATGCCACGCAGTTTCTTGAACATGGGAAAGTGACCCTGGGGAAAGCGTGGGTAAAAAAGTGCGGCAAACTCTAACAATGGCAGGGATTTTGGGCAAGGAGCCAATATGTTAAATTGGCTGTTTTTCCGAGCATGCCAGCCGATGATCGCGGCCGTTGGACCGCCAAAAAGCTGACATGTTCCTCACCGCGGACACTAATTCCGTTCTTTGTTTCCCTTGGAGATCACCATGGCGCTTGAACGCTGCGACGTGGAAAAGATCGCCCATCTGGCCCGACTGGGGCTGAATGATGGCGAACTGCCACGCATTACCGACGCCCTGAACAGCATCCTCGGGCTGGTCGACCAGATGCAAGCGGTCGATACCACTGGCATCGAGCCCCTGGCTCACCCCCTGGAGGCCAGCCAGCGGCTGCGTCCCGACCAGGTCACCGAGCACAACCAGCGCGAGGCTTACCAGGCCATCGCACCGAAGACCGAAAGCGGTCTGTACCTGGTTCCCAAAGTCATCGAGTAAGGGATAGCGCCTGCCATGCATCAATTGACCCTGGCCGAGATCGCCCGCGGGCTCGCCGACAAGTCGTTTTCTTCCGAAGAGCTGACCGGCGCCCTGCTGGCCCGCATCAAGCAGATCGACCCGCAACTCAACAGCTTCATCAGCGTCACCGACGACCTGGCCATCAGCCAGGCACGTGCCGCCGACGCCCGTCGCGCCGCCGGTGACACCAGCGCGCTGCTGGGTGCGCCCATCGCCCACAAGGACCTGTTCTGCACCCTGGGCGTGCGCACCAGCTGTGCGTCGAAGATGCTCGACAATTTCAAGGCGCCGTACGACGCCACCGTGGTAGCCAAGCTGGCCGAAGCCGGCATGGTCACCCTGGGCAAAACCAACATGGACGAGTTCGCCATGGGTTCGGCCAACGAATCCAGCCACTATGGCGCGGTGAAAAACCCCTGGAACCTCGACCACGTGCCAGGCGGCTCTTCTGGCGGTTCAGCCGCTGCCGTAGCGGCCCGCCTGCTGCCGGTGACCACCGGTACCGACACCGGCGGCTCGATCCGCCAGCCTGCCGCGCTGACCAACCTCACCGGCCTCAAACCGACCTACGGTCGTGTTTCGCGCTGGGGCATGATCGCCTACGCCTCCAGCCTCGACCAGGGCGGCCCGCTGGCCCGTACCGCCGAAGACTGCGCCCTGCTGCTGCAAGGCATGGCCGGGTTCGATGCCAAAGACTCCACCAGCATCGATGAACCGGTGCCGGACTACAGCGCCAACCTCAATGCGCCCCTGCAGGGCCTGCGCATCGGCCTGCCCAAGGAGTACTTCGGCGCGGGCCTCGACCCGCGTATCGCCGACCTGGTCCAGGCCAGCGTCAAGGAACTGGAACAGCTTGGCGCGGTGGTGAAGGAAATCAGCCTGCCGAACATGCAGCATGCCATCCCGGCTTACTACGTGATCGCGCCGGCCGAAGCGTCTTCGAACCTGTCGCGTTTCGACGGCGTGCGCTTCGGCCACCGCTGCGACGCCCCGAAAGACCTCACCGACCTGTACAAGCGTTCCCGTGGCGAAGGGTTCGGCGCCGAAGTGCAGCGCCGCATCATGGTCGGCACCTACGCCCTGTCGGCCGGCTACTACGATGCCTACTACGTCAAGGCGCAGCAGATCCGCCGCCTGATCAAGAACGACTTCATGGCCGCCTTCAACGATGTCGACCTGATCCTCGGCCCAACCACGCCGAACCCGGCCTGGAAGCTGGGCGCCAAAAGCAGCGACCCGGTCGCCGCCTACCTTGAGGACGTCTACACCATCACCGCCAACCTCGCCGGGCTGCCTGGCCTGTCGATGCCGGCCGGCTTCGTCGATGGCTTGCCGGTCGGCGTACAGCTGCTGGCACCGTACTTCCAGGAAGGCCGCCTGCTCAATGTCGCGCACCGCTACCAGCAGGTGACCGACTGGCACACCCGCGCCCCTAACGGCTTCTGAGGAATTCACACATGCAATGGGAAGTTGTGATCGGGCTGGAAATCCACACTCAGCTCGCCACCCAGTCGAAGATCTTTTCCGGCAGCGCCACGACGTTTGGCTCGGAACCGAACACCCAGGCCAGCCTGGTCGACCTGGGCATGCCCGGCGTACTGCCGGTACTCAACCAGGAAGCCGTGCGCATGGCGTGCATGTTCGGCCTGGCCATCGATGCCGAAATCGGCAAGCGCAACGTGTTTGCCCGCAAGAACTACTTTTACCCCGACCTGCCCAAGGGCTACCAGATCAGCCAGATGGACCTGCCGATCGTCGGCAAGGGTCACCTGGACATCGCCCTTGAAGACGGCACCCTCAAGCGCATTGGGGTCACCCGTGCGCACCTGGAGGAAGACGCCGGCAAGAGCCTGCACGAAGACTTCAGCGGCTCCACCGGCATCGACTTGAACCGCGCCGGCACACCCTTGCTGGAGATCGTTTCCGAGCCAGACATGCGCAGCGCCAAGGAGGCCGTGGCGTACGTCAAGGCCATCCACGCCCTGGTACGCTACTTGGGCATCTGCGACGGCAACATGGCCGAAGGCTCGCTGCGCTGCGACTGCAACGTGTCGATCCGCCCCAAGGGCCAGACCGAGTTCGGCACCCGCTGCGAGATCAAGAACGTCAACTCGTTCCGCTTCATCGAGCGCGCAATCAACAGCGAGATCCAGCGCCAGATCGACCTGATCGAAGACGGCGGCAAGGTGGTGCAGGAAACCCGACTGTACGACCCGAACAAAGACGAAACCCGTTCCATGCGCAGCAAGGAGGAAGCCAACGACTACCGTTACTTCCCCGACCCAGACCTGCTGCCAGTAGTGATCGAAGACAGCTTCCTGGCAACCGTGCGTGCCGGCCTGCCGGAACTGCCGCCGCAGAAAGTCGAGCGTTTCCAGAGCCAGTACGGCCTGTCGGCCTATGACGCCAACGTGCTGGCCTCCAGCCGTGAGCAAGCCGACTACTTCGAGGAAGTGGTCAAGATCGGTGGCGATGCGAAGCTTGCGGCCAACTGGGTCATGGTCGAGCTGGGCAGCCTGCTGAACAAGCTGGGTATTGAAATCGACCAGGCCCCGGTCAGCGCTGCGCACCTGGGTGGCATGCTGCTGCGCATCCGCGACAACACCATCAGCGGCAAGATCGCCAAGACGGTATTCGAAGCCATGGCTGCCGGCGAAGGGGATGCCGACAGCATCATCGAAAGCCGCGGCCTGAAACAGGTGACCGACAGCGGTGCCATCGAGCAGATGCTTGACGAAGTGCTGGCGGCCAACGCCGAACAGGTCGAACAGTACCGGGCAGCCGATGAGGCCAAGCGCGGCAAGATGTTCGGCTTCTTCGTCGGCCAGGCGATGAAAGCCTCCAAAGGCAAGGCCAACCCCGGGCAGGTGAACCAACTGCTCAAGGCCAAGCTCGAAGGCTGACTGTTTTACCCATGTAGACCTGCGAGGGCCTGGCCCTCGTTCGCGGCCTGACCCGCGCTCACAGCGGCCCCATTCAATACGCTGTGGGCGCGGTTTACCCGCGATGTGGCCACACTGGAGCGCCCGACTTGCTGAAACGATCCCTGGGCACCTTCGCCCTCTTCGCCCTTCTGGCAGGCTGCGCCAGCCATGACATCGACCCACGCGGTTATGACAAGACCGGCACCGCCTCGTATTACGGCTCACGCCACCACGGCAAACGCACAGCCAGCGGCGAGCCCTTCAACCAGCACACCCTCACCGCCGCCCACCGCACCCTGCCATTCGGCAGCCGCGTACTGGTGACCAACCTGGCCAACCAGCGCAGCGTGGTGGTGCGCATCAACGACCGCGGCCCACATGCCCGCAACCGCCTGATCGACCTGTCACGCGCCGCCGCAGAAAAAATCGGCATGCTGCGTAGCGGAACAGCGCGCGTGCGGGTACAAGGGCTTAGTGACTGACGCGACTGGAGCCCTATCATCTTCGACCTGGCCACCCTTCCCACCTTCAGCCTTCTGCAGTTGGGCATCGCCCTGCTGCTGCTGGTCGGCGGCGCCGAATTGCTGGTGCGTGCGTCGCTGCGCCTGGCGCAAAGGCTGCATGTTCGCCCGCTGATCATCGGCCTGAGCCTGGTGGCCTTCGGCAGCACGGCACCCCAGCTCACCGTCAGCCTGCAGGCCGCCTACCAGGGCGCGCCGGACGTTGCTGTAGGCAGCGTGATCGGCAGCAACATCTTCAACGTACTGGCCATCCTCGGCATGGCCGCGCTGATTATTCCGCTGCGGGTATCGCGCCAGCTGGTACGCCTGGATATCCCTTTGATGATCGTGGCAAGCCTGCTGGTCTACGGCTTGGCCGCCAACGGCTACCTGGGGAGGCTGGAAGGGGCATTGCTGCTGCTTGGGCTAGTGGGTTACCTGGCGATGCTGTGGCACCAGTCCCGCCATTACGCCCGCACGTACCCGGCCCCACGCACGGCCACCTCCAGCGCCGGCCGTTTCTGGGCGGGCACGGCCCTGCAGGTGCTGATCGGCCTGGGCCTGTTGACCCTTGCCGGCCACCTGTTGCTGGACGCCGTGGTGGAAGTGGCCACCGACCTTGGGCTGTCGGAACGAGTGATCGGCCTGACCGTGGTGGCTATCTGCACCTCTTTGCCCGAACTGGCGGCGGCGCTGATCGCCGCCCTGCGCGGCGAGCGCGAAATTGCCGTGGGCACGGTAATCGGCAGCAACCTGTTCAACCTGCTCGGCGTGCTGGGGCTCACGGCCCTGGTCACCCCCGAGCCACTGTCGATATCGCCCAACGCACTGGATTTCGACCTGCCTGTGATGCTTGGCGTGGCGGTGCTGAGCCTGCCCGTGTTCTATTCGGGCTACCGCATCACCCGCGCCGAAGGGCTTGTGTTTCTATGCCTGTACCTGGCGTATGGGCTACACGTTGCAGCATTCACCATGGGCATGCCACTGGCTGGCCGCCTGGAACGCCTGATGCTGCTCTACGTGCTGCCAGTGCTAGCGCTGGTGCTGCTGTACACCACCGTGCGAGCCTGGCGCCGCCAGCATTAGCGGCAGGCGACGCGCTTTTCGCGGGCTTGCCCGCGATGAGGCCAGGCCTGCCTAGCTAGCCTGGCGAGCCTTTTTCAGCCTGAACGCCACCCACAACGCAGCAATCCAGGCCGGGATCAGCATCACCGAGATGCGAATCGGCGGGGTCAGGTACATCACCACCAAGATCAACACGATGAACGCCAGGCACAGGTAATTGCTCAGCGGGTGCCACAGGCTCTTGTAGAACGGCGTCACCCCTGCTGCGAGCTTGGCCTTGCGGAACTTCAGGTGGGTAATGCTGATGCTCGCCCAGTTGATCACCAGCGCCGACACCGCCAGGGCCATCAGCAAACCAAAGGCTTCACCCGGCATCAGGTAGTTGATCACCACACACAGGCCCGTAGCCAGTGCCGACACACCCAGGGCTGTAAGCGGTACGCCACTGCGGCTGACCTTGAGCAACTGGCGCGGCGCATCACCCTGGCTGGCCAGGCCGAACAGCATGCGGCTGTTGGCATACACGCAGCTGTTGTAGACCGACAGGGCTGCCGTGAGCACCACGACGTTGAGGATGGTGGCCACCACATCGCTGTTGGCATTGTGGAAGATCATCACGAAGGGGCTACCGCCCTGCACCACCTTCTGCCACGGGTACAGCGACAGCAGCACGGCCAGCGCACCGATGTAGAAGATCAGAATGCGGTACACCACCTGGTTGGTGGCCTTGGGGATGCTCTGGCGTGGGTTGTCGGCTTCTGCAGCGGTGATGCCCACCAGCTCCAGGCCACCGAACGAGAACATGATCACAGCCAGGGCCATGACCAGCCCGGTGACGCCATTGGGGAAGAACCCGCCGTACTGCCATAGGTTGGCGACACTGGCATCCGGGCCGCCCGTGCCGCTGGCCAACAGCCAGGCGCCAAAGCCGATCATGCTGAGGATGGCCACGACCTTGATCAGGGCGAACCAGAACTCCATTTCGCCATACACCTTCACCTGGGTGAGGTTGATCAGGTTGATCACCACGAAGAAGATCGCCGCCGTCGCCCAGGTGGGGAAGGCTGGCCACCAGTACTGCACGTAAATGCCCACAGCAGTCAGCTCTGCCATGCCCACCAGCACGTAGACCACCCAGTAGTTCCAGCCTGAAACGAACCCTGCGAACTCGCTCCAGTAGCGGTGGGCAAAATGGCTGAAACTGCCGGCTACCGGCTCCTCCACCACCATTTCACCCAGCTGACGCATGATCAGGAAGGCCATCAGGCCGGCGATGGCATAGCCTAGCAGCACAGAGGGGCCGGCTAGCTGGATGGTCTGGGCGATACCCAGGAACAACCCGGTGCCAATGGCACCGCCCAGTGCGATCAGCTGGATATGGCGGTTCTTCAGCCCGCGCTGTAACTGCTCGGGCCTGTTCTGGTCTTGCATGAAGTGTCCTTTCGCTGGTGGGGCAGTGTTATTGCTTTGGTTGTCGGCCAAGGATCTAGATCCATCCGCCCCACTGCAAGATGAAAATACCAATATTGGTGGTAATTGCCGCCATTAGCGTAGTAATGACGATGATAGAGGCTGCCAGTTCATGGTTGCCATTGGCCGCCCTGGCCATCACGTAGCTGGCCGCAGCAGTGGGGCTGCCGATGTACAGGAACAGGATGCCCAACTCGGCGCCACGAAAACCGCAAAGCCACGCACCCAGGGTGCCGGCCAGCGGCAGCCAGACCATCTTCACCAGGCTGGCATCCATGGCCAGCCGGCCGCTGTCGCGCAGCGCCGTTAGCGACAGGGTGCCGCCAATGCAGATAAGCGCCAACGGCAGGGTCATCTGGGCCAGGTAGTCACCCGAGGTGAGCAACCAGTTGGGCAGCGGTACCTGGCCGTAGGCCATGGGGGTGGCCACCAGCACGCTGATGATCAGCGGGTTGCTGAAGATACTCTTGCAGATGCTCCAGGGATCGGACTTGAGGTCTGGGCTGTAGACCGCCAGCACCACCGCCGACAGCGAGTTGTACATGAGGATGACCAGCCCGGCGAGCACCGCCCCCAGAGAAATGCCGTAGTCCCCATACAGGCTTGCTGCCAGTGCCAGGCCGATGACGCCGTTATTGCCGCGAAACGCACCCTGGGTGTAGATACCACGGTCTGCCACCGGGCTGCGCCACACTGCCATGCCCCAGGCGATAGCGAACCCGACCAGGGTGGCAATCACGAAGTAGAGCATCACGCCCGGTTTTACCGCGGCGGCCAGGTCGGCGTGATAGATGCCCAGGAACAGCAACGCGGGCATGCAGACGTTGAACACCAGCTGTGAGGCAACGCGGTTGAAGTTGTCGTCGATAAGGTTGATGCGCCGCAGCAGCACGCCCATGAACAGCATGGCAAAGACAGGCGCCGTAATGTTCAGCGTCTGGACGAGAAGGGCAAGCATGCGCGCACCATCCGGGTGGGGGTTACCGTTAGGCGGCTAATGATACACCGGTCGGCGCGTGCATGGCGCGCGCCAACTAGGGGCAGCGACTCAGCGGCGGACGGGGCGCTTCTGCAGCTTGCGTTGCAGGGTACGGCGGTGCATGCCCAGGGCGCGTGCGGTGGCCGAGATATTGCCCTCGTGCTCATTGAGCACGCGCTGGATGTGCTCCCACTGCAAACGGTCGACCGACATGGGGTTTTCCGGCACCAGGGTGTCCAGGTCGGTGTGCTCCGACAGCAGCGCCGCCAGTACATCGTCAGCATCGGCCGGCTTGCACAGGTAATTGCAGGCACCGCGCTTCACGGCTTCCACCGCTGTGGCGATGCTGGAATATCCGGTCAGGATCACCACGCGCATCTCCGGGTCCAGGGCCAGCAGCTTTGGCAGCAACACCAGCCCCGAGTCGCCTTCCATTTTCAGGTCCAGGGTGGCGTAGTCCGGCAGGTCCTGCTGGGCCAGCACCAGGCCCTCTTCGGCAGAGCTTGCGGTGCTCACCCGGAAGCCACGACGGCTCATGGCCCGGGCCATCACCCGGGTGAAGGTGGCGTCGTCATCCACCAGCAACAGGTGGGGCAGCTCTTCGCTTTCGACCTGGTTTTCTTCGCTCATCTTTCTTCTCCTCGCGTGCCGTGGGGCAGGCGCAATTCGGTCAGGGTGCCACCTTGATCATGACTATAGAGTTTCACCGAACCACCCGCACGGGTCACGCTGGCCTTGCTCAGGAACAGGCCCAGGCCAAAACCCTTGCCCTTGGTGGTGATGAAAGGTTTGCCAATGGCTTCGGCAATGGCCGGTGGCACACCCGGGCCATGGTCGCGGATGCTGATGACGATGTCCTGGGCGTCCCAGTCCAGGCGCACTTCCAGGTCATCGGGGCAGGCATCGGCAGCATTGTTCAGCAGGTTCAGCAACGCCTGGGTCAGGTCTGGCGGTGGGGTCAGGCGCGGCACCTGGCCATCGCGCAGGCGCTGGAAGCGGTAGCTGGCTTCGGGGCGCATCAGGTGCCAGCGGTTCAGCGCCTCGTCCAGCCAGGCGGTCACGTCCTGCTCAACCAGCGCCAGGCGCCGATTGGCTTCAGCAGCGCGCACCAGGTGCTGCAGGGTCTGCTTGCACAGCTTTACCTGGTCCTGAAGGATCTGCAGGTCTTCCTGCAGCAGCGGGTCGTGGTGGTCCTGGCGCATTTCGTTCAGCAGCACGCTCATGGTCGCCAGCGGCGTGCCCAACTCGTGGGCGGCGCCGGCAGCCTGGGTGGCCACCGCCAGCAATTGCTCATCGCGCAGGCTTTCTTCGCGCCGCTCGGAACGCAGTTGCTCCTGGCGCCGCAGCTCTTCGGCCATGCGTGCGGCAAAGAAGGTGATCACCGCAGCGGCCAGGGCAATGCTCAGCCACATGCCGTACACCTGCATCTTGTCCCGCGCCAGGGGCAGGCCTTCCAGCGGGTAGAACTGCACCAGCAGCAGGCTGTAGGCAGTCAGCGCGATGCCGGACAGTATCAGCGAGTACAGCCAGGGCAGCGTCACCGCCGCGATCGCCAGGGGCACCAGGTAATACGACACGAACGGGTTGGTGGAACCGCCCGAGTAATACAGCAGCGCACTGTGGATCAGCAGGTCGCAGGCCAGTTGCAGGGCGTATTCCAGTTCGGTGACCGGGAGCGACAGGCGCAGGCGCAGGGCCGTGAACGCGCACAGCAACGAGGACAAGGCCAAGGTGCCCGCCAACGACAGCCAGGGCAGCGGCAGCAGTTCGGTCCAGTAGGCCACGCCCACGGAACCCGCCTGGGCGGCCAGGACCAGAACCCGGATGACAGTCAGGCGCCAGAGGTTCTGGCGGGTAGCGGACAGCGGTTGTACGGCGGCGAGCATGAGCTCTCCTGATGAGTGCTCCAGAAAATCGGCTGGAGTATACCGAAGCCGGGCGCCTCGCTGCAGCAATGCGGCAAAGCGCCACACTTTGTCACAGGTTGCCGATGGCACCGCTGAACCCACTACACTGTTTTCCGGTCTGACTGGCCATGCGTGGAATGGATGGCCACACCCCACGCCTTTCTCTGCCAAGGAGCACCTTATGCACATTCAACGTCGCGGCGCCGCCCTTCTGCTGTCCTGTGGTCTGCTCGCCAGCCTGCCGGCCCTGGCCGCCGATGAGCCGCGCTTCAACCAGGTCTCGCTGCGCGCCGAAGTCAGCAAGGAAGTGGCGCGCGACCTGATGGTCGTGACCCTGTACAGCGAAGCGCAGAACACCGACCCAGGCAAGCTTGCCAAGCAGATCACCGAAACCATGAACAAGGCCGTGCAGCAGTCGCGCCAGGTCAAGGACGTCAAGATCAGCCAGGGCAGCCGTAACAGCTACCCCGTCTACGACACCAAGGGCCAGAAGATCACCGGCTGGCGCGAGCGCGCCGAACTGCGCCTGGAAAGCGCCGACTTCCCTGCCCTGTCCCAATTGACCGCCGACCTGCTGCAGGACCTGAAAATGGGCGGCATGGACTTCTCCATCGCCCCGGCTACCCGCAAAGCCAGCGAGGATGCCCTGCTCAAGGATGCGGTGGATGCCTTCAAGGCACGTGCGCAACTGGCCACCGAAGCCCTGGGCGGTACCGGTTACAAAGTGGTCAACCTGAACCTCAACAGCAGCGGCTATCCACGCCCGTACCTGCGCAGCGCACCGATGGCGATGAAAGCCATGGCGGCTGACGAAGCAGCACCCGCGCCAGACGTCGAGGCCGGCACCAGCGAAGTCAGCATGAACGCCGATGGCCTGATCGAGGTGCAAATGCCCTGACGGCAGCGCGCTGTAAACAGGGGCCCGGTCGTGAATGCGATCGGGCTTTTGCGTGTCTGGGCGTACATATCAGTCCTGTCCTACACATATTTAGGATGTGTCCTACATCATCCCCTGCGCAGAAATAATCCGAAAACCGCCATCATTTTGCCCTCGCAAACGTTTAACTTCGCCTAAAGTTACATGAATGCGACATCCATGTACTACCGTACTACCTTTCTGGTGCCATCTATCCTTGTGCCTGTTGCATTGGCAATCAGCCGTGCATGAGTATCCGCAGGTCGGCTCACGAGGCCACCTCATCCGAACAATGACAACAATGAGGCCATCATGCTCAAACATGCAGTCATTCCGTTCCTGCTAGGCGCAGGCATGCTCACCGGCGCACCGTCAGCACTGGCCGCGTCCAACCTGGTGTTCTGTTCGGAGGGCAGCCCGGCCGGGTTCGACCCGGGGCAATACACCACCGGGACCGACTTCGACGCTTCCGCCGAGACCATGTTCAACCGCCTGACCCAGTTCGAGCGCGGTGGCACTGCAGTGGTGCCGGGCCTTGCCACCCGCTGGGAGGTGTCCGACGACGGCAAGGCCTATACCTTCCACCTGCGCGAAGGCGTGAAGTTCCATACCACTGACTACTTCAAGCCCAGCCGGCCCTTCAACGCCGACGACGTGCTGTTCACGTTCAACCGCATGCTCGACAAGGACCAGCCGTTCCGCAAGGCGTACCCCACCGAGTTCCCCTATTTCACCGACATGGGCATGGACAAGAACATCGCCAAGGTGGAGAAACTGGACGAACACACGGTCAAGTTCACCCTCAACGACGTCGACGCCGCGTTCATCCAGAACCTGGCCATGAGCTTTGCTTCCATTCAGTCAGCCGAGTACGCCGACCAGTTGCTCAAGCAGGGCAAGCCGGCCGACATCAACCAGAAGCCCATCGGCACCGGCCCGTTCGTGTTCAGCAAGTACCAGAAGGACGCGCAGATCCGCTTCAAGGGCAACAAGGACTATTGGCAACCTGATGACGTGAAGATCGACAACCTGATCTTTGCCATCACCACTGACGCTTCGGTGCGCATGCAGAAGCTGAAGAAGAACGAATGCCAGGTCACCTTGTTCCCCCGCCCCGCCGACATCGAGCCGCTGAAGGCCGACAAGAACCTGCAGATGCCCCACCAGGCCGGTTTCAACCTCGGCTACATCGCCTACAACGTGATGGACAAGGTAAAGGGCAGCAACGAGCCCAACCCGCTGGCCCAGCTGAAGGTGCGTCAGGCGCTGGACATGGCTGTGGACAAGCAGAAAATCATCGAGTCGGTGTACCAGGGCGCCGGCCAGCTGGCGGTCAACGCCATGCCGCCAACCCAGTGGTCGTATGACACCACTATCAAGGACGCCCCCTTCGACCCGGAAAAAGCCAAGCAACTGCTGAAAGAGGCAGGCATCAAGGACGGCACCGAAATCACCCTGTGGGCCATGCCCGTGCAGCGCCCCTACAACCCCAACGCCAAGCTGATGGCCGAGATGCTCCAGTCAGACTGGGCCAAGATCGGCATCAAGGCCAAGATCGTCAGCTACGAGTGGGGCGAATACATCAAGCGCTCCAAAGGCGGCGAACAGGGCGCCATGCTGATTGGCTGGAGCGGCGACAACGGCGACCCGGACAACTGGCTGGGCACCCTGTACGGCTGCGATGCGGTCGACGGCAACAACTTCTCGAAGTGGTGCTACAAGCCTTACGACGACCTGATCAAACAGGCCAAGGCCACCCCCGACCAGGCCAAACGTACCGAGCTGTACAAACAGGCCCAGCACATCCTCAAGGAGCAGGTGCCGATCACCCCGATCGCCCACTCCACCGTCTACCAACCCATGAGCGCCAAGGTGAAGGGCTTCAAGATCAGCCCCTTCTCGCTGAACGCGTTCTACGGCGTCAGCGTGGACCAATAGCCTGACCGGGCACCCGCCAGCATCGGGTGCCCGGGTTTTCCGCTAGTCAACGTGTTGCCCGGCCGCCTCTGGCTGCGGGGTCGACGAACTGTTGCCGCCATTCCTGCCACACGGCGGTGCAACCCTGACGCACAAGGATTTGCCATGCGTAACGCTACCTGCTTCACCACCCTGCTCGCCTTGGGCGTGCTGGGCCTTTCCCCAGCGCTGCAGGCCCGCAACCTGGTGTTCTGCTCCGAGGGCAGCCCTGCCGGTTTCGATACCGCCCAATACACCACGGCTACCGACAACGATGCCGCCGAGCCCCTCTACAACCGCCTGGTGGAGTTCGAACGCGGCGCCACCGCAGTGCAGCCGGCGCTGGCCACCCGCTGGGAGGTTTCCGATGATGGCCTGCGCTACACCTTCCACCTGCGCGAAGGGGTGAAGTTTCACAGCAACAAGGGGTTCACCCCCAGCCGCGACTTCAACGCCGACGACGTGTTGTTCACCTTCAACCGCATGCACGACAAGGCTCACTCGTTCCGCAAGGCCTACCCCACCGAGTTCCCTTACTTCGTCAGCATGGGCCTGGACAAGAACATCGCCCGCCTCGAAAAGACCGACCCGATGACCGTGGTGTTCACCCTGAACACGGTCGATGCGGCGTTCATCCAGAACCTGGCCATGAGTTTTGCCTCCATTCTGTCTGCCGAGTACGCCGACCAATTGCTGGCAAGCGGCCGCCCCAGCGACATCAACCAGCACCCTATCGGTACCGGCCCGTTCGTGTTCCAGCGTTACCAGAAGGACTCGCAGATTCGCTACAAGGGCAACCAGAACTACTGGGCGCCGGAAAACGTGAAGCTCGACAACCTGGTGTTCTCGATCAACGTCGACCCGTCGGTGCGGATCCAGAAGCTGCGCCGCAACGAATGCCAGGTGACCCTGCACCCACGCCCGGCCGACCTGCCAGCGCTGCGCCAGGACAGCAAGCTGCAGGTCATGCAGCAGGCAGGCTTCAACCTGGGCTACATCGCCTACAACACCCAGCATCCACCCTTTGACCGCCTGGAGGTACGCCAGGCCATGGACATGGCGGTGAACAAGCAGGCCATCCTGCAGGCGGTGTACCAGGAGGCCGGGCAGCGGGCGGTCAATGCCATGCCGCCTACCCAGTGGTCTTATGATGAAAGCATCAAGGACGCCCCCTACGACCCGGGAAAAGCCAGGCAACTGCTGGAGCAGGCCAAGGTGGCACCCGGTACCGAAATCACCCTGTGGGCCATGCCCGTGCAGCGCCCCTATAACCCCAACGCCAAGTTGATGGCCGAGATGCTGCAGGCGGACTGGAGCAAGCTGGGTTTCAAGGTGCGCATCGTCAGTTACGAGTGGGGCGAGTACATCAAACGCCTCAAGAGCGGTGAGCACGACGTGGCCCTGATCGGCTGGACCGGCGACAACGGCGACCCGGACAACTGGCTGGGCACGCTCTACAGCTGCGATGCCATTGGCAGCAACAACTACTCGCTGTGGTGCGACCCGCAGTACGACAGCCTGGTCAAGCGTGCCAAGCAGGTTACCGACCCGGCCCAGCGCACCACGCTGTACCAGCAGGCCCAACAGCGGCTCAAGCAACAAGTGCCCATCACCCCAGTCGCTCATTCAACCGTCAACCAGCCCCTGAGCACACAGGTGAGCGGGTTCAAGGTGAGCCCATTCGGCCGCAACAACTTTTCTGGCGTGAGCGTCGACTGACGCGCCGTCGACCGCGCCGCCCTGCAGGGGGGGAGGGACCTGCAAGGCGGGCCTGCGCAGCAGGCGTAAAGCCCTGTTTCAGCCATGGCGATCCCATGGCGCCCCAGGCAACACCGCAGCAACCACCCGGCCCACGAGGCCGGCAATAACTAGAAATGAAAAGGAGCTTCCAACGTGAGACTGTTCACTTCAAGCGCACTCGCTCTAGCGATTGGTGCCGCAACCACCGTGGCCCAGGCCGAGCCGCAAAGCCAGGCCTACCAACCGCTCACACTTGCCTCAGGCAACGCGCAGAGCCAGGCCAGCGGCTTTCTGGAAGGCCAGAGCCTGTCCGGCAGCACGCGCAACTGGTACGCCCGTGAGCGTGCCGCCCGCGCGCCGCTGTGGAAGTACTACAAAGGCGACGGCACCCGCCACCCGACACACAGCCGCGAGAACTGGGTGCAGGGCAGCATCCTCAATTACAGCTCCGGGTTTACCCAAGGCACCGTGGGCTTCGCCGTGGAAGCCGCTGGCTACAATGCAATCGCCCTGCAGCAAAGCCGCCAGGCCATCGCCGGGCCCAACAACCGTACCCTCACCCACAGCGATGGCGACCCGTTGGGGCAGTGGAGCAAGCTCGGCCTGGGCAACGTCAAGGCGCGGGTGTCCAACACCACCCTTACCCTGGGCCGCCAGTCCGTAGACACCCCGATGATCGCCTTCATCGGCAACCGGGCCCTGCCGTCGAGCTTTCAGGGTGCCTTTCTGCACAGCGCCGAGTTCGAGAACCTGACGTTGGACGTCGGCACCTTCGACCGGGTATCGCCGCGCACCGAGCAGAGCCTGAGCAAGTTTCGCAGCGAGTACGGCGCCCTGGGCGTGGAAACCGACCGCGCCAGTACCGCCGGCATCAACTACCAGCCCTTGAAGAGCCTGACCACCAGCCTGTACGCCACCAAGGTGGACGACTTCTGGAACCAGTACTACTTCGGCGCCAGCCACGTGCTCGGCGACAGCGGGGTGCTAAGCCTGACCACCGGCTTGAACTACTACAAGACCAAGGACGCCGGCAGCCGCAAGATGGGGCAGATCGACAACGATACCTACAGCCTGTCGCTGGGCCTGACGCACCAGGCGCACACCCTGACGGCCTCCTGGCAGCAGGTCAACGGCAACGAGTACTTCGACTACCTGCATGAAACCAATGGCATCTACCTGGCCAACTCGCTGCTGTCGGACTTCAACGGCCCCAACGAGAAGTCGCTGCAGCTCTCGTATGTGCTGAACATGGCGCCCTACGGCGTGCCAGGCCTCAAGTTCAACCTGTACAACGCGCGCGGCTGGGGCATTGACGGCACCCACTACCGAGGCACCGCCTACGACGTGAGGGGCCTGGATGGCGAAACCCATTACGAGTGGGGTATCGGCACCAGTTATGCGGTGCAGAGCGGGCCACTGAAAGACACCAGTATCCGCGCCACCTACACCACGCACCGGGCCAGCAAGGCCCAGGGCGACGGCAGCCTGGACGAGTTCCGGGTGGTCACCACCATTCCGTTCAACATCCTCTGACCGCAACCGCCCCGGCCGGCTTCCTGGCGGGCCGGGGCAGCTACGCTGGAATCAGTAACGCAGGGAGACATCAACCCATGCACAAGGTAGTCAACAGATCACTGGCACTGCGCCTGGCAGTAGCCGCAATGATGATGGGCGCCGCCGCGCAGCTGGCGGCCAAACCACTGGTGGTATGCTCCGAAGCCAGCCCGGAAGGCTTCGATGTGGTGCAGTACACCACCGCCGTCACCTTCGATGCAGCCTCCGAAACACTGTTCAACCGCCTGGTCGAGTTCAAGCCTGGCACCACCGACATCCAGCCATCGCTGGCCGAGCGCTGGGAGGTGTCTGCCGACGGCCTGACCTACACCTTCCACCTGCGCCAGGGGGTGAAATTCCACACCACCGGCTACTTCACCCCCTCCCGCGACTTCAATGCCGATGACGTGCTGTGGAGCCTGCGTCGCCAGCTCGACCCAGCCCATCCGTGGCACGACAAGACCAGCATCGGCTTCCCGTACTTCGAAAGCATGGCCTTCAAGCAATTGCTCAAATCGGTGGACAAGACCGACGACCATACCGTGGTCATCACCCTCACCCGCCCGGAAGCGCCGTTCTTGCGGGACATGGCCATGGCCTTCACCTCCATCTATTCCGCCGAGTACGGCGACCAACTGCTCAAGGCCGGCAAAACCGCCGAGCTCAACAGCAAGCCCATCGGTACCGGCCCGTTCATCTTCCAGCGCTACAACAAAGACGCCCAGGTACGCTTCAAGCCCAACCCTGACTACTTCCGCGGGAAGCCGCCTGCCGACGCGCTGATCTTCGCCATTGCCACCGACAGCAACGTGCGCCTGCAAAAACTGCGTGCCAACGAATGCCAGGTGGCGCTCTACCCCAAACCGGATGACGTGCCGTCAATCATCAAGGACCCCAACCTGAAGGTGGCGCAGACCGAAGCGCTGGTCACCGGCTACATCGCCATGAACACCCAGCACCCGTACCTGAGCGACGTGCGCGTGCGCAAGGCCATCAACATGGCCTTCGACCGCCAGACCCACGTGGACCAGCTGTTCGGCAAGGGCAATGCGCTGGTGGCGGTGAACCCCTACCCGCCGACCATGATGGGCTACAACACCACCAACCGTAACCTGCCCCGCGACCTCGACCAGGCACGCGCCCTGCTGCGCCAGGCCGGCGTGCCGGAGGGTACCGTGATCACGCTGTTCACCCGCAACGGCGGCGGCCCCACCAACCCCAACCCGCGCTTGTCTGCGGAAATGCTGCAGGCTGACCTGGCGCAGATCGGCCTGAAGCTCGACATCCGCGTCATGGAATGGGCAGAAATGCTGCGCAGGGCCAAAAAAGGCGAGGCAGACCTGGTGTCCAGCGGCTGGGCCGGCGACAACGGCGACCCGGACAACTTCCTTACCCCGTTGCTCAGTTGCGAGGCGGCCAAGAACGGCGAGAACTATGCCCGCTGGTGCAACTCGAAATTCCAGCAACTGATTACCCGCGCCCGCGAGGTGATCGACAACGACGAGCGTGCAACGCTCTATAGCGAGGCATTGAAGGTGTACGATGACGACCAACCCTGGATCAGCATGGCCCACCCCAAGGTATTCACCGCCATGCGTGACAACGTGGAGGGCTATGTGATCAGCCCCCTGACCACCAACAACTTCGCTACCACCAAGGTGAAGTAGAACAACAACGACCGCCGGCAACCCAGACGGGGACCGGCGGCATTGCCGTGAGGGCGGCCAGCCCCACGGCCTGATGAGGTACCCCGACGATGTTGAGTTTTATTGCCCGGCGCCTTGGCCTGCTGATACCGACGTTTTTTGGTATCACGCTGCTGACCTTCGCGCTGATACGCCTGATCCCCGGCGACCCGGTGGAAGTGATGATGGGCGAGCGCAGGGTCGACCCGGAAATGCACGCCCAGGCCATGGAGCGCCTGGGCCTGAACAAGCCGCTGCCGGCCCAGTACCTGGACTACGTGGGCAAGCTGGCCCAGGGCGACCTGGGTGAATCGCTGCGTACCCGCGAGAGCGTGTGGCGCGAGTTCATGACCCTGTTCCCGGCCACCCTGGAACTGGCCATGGCCGCCCTGCTGTTCGCCGGCATCGTCGGCCTGCTGGCAGGCGTGATCGCCGCACTCAAGCGCGGCTCGCTGTTCGACCACGGGGTGATGGGCCTGTCCCTGGCGGGGTACTCCATGCCGATCTTCTGGTGGGGCCTGATCCTGATCATGTTCTTCTCGGTGAGCCTGGGCTGGACGCCGGTTTCCGGGCGTATCGACCTGCTGTACGACATCGAGCCCAAAACCGGCTTCATGCTCATCGACACCTTGCTCAGCGACGAAGAAGGCTCGTTCAAGGATGCCGTGATGCACCTGATTCTGCCGGCCATCGTGCTGGGCACCATCCCCTTGGCGGTAATCGCGCGCATGACCCGCTCCTCGATGCTGGAAGTGCTGCGCGAAGACTACGTGCGCACCGCCCGCGCCAAGGGCCTGTCACCGGCCCGCGTGGTGTTCGTGCACGGTTTGCGCAACGCGCTGATCCCGGTGCTCACGGTGTTCGGCCTGCAGGTGGGCACCTTGCTGGCCGGTGCGGTGCTGACCGAAACCATCTTTTCCTGGCCGGGCATCGGCAAATGGCTGATCGAAGCCATCGGTGCCCGTGACTACCCCGTGGTCCAGAACGGCATCCTGTTGATCGCCTGCCTGGTGATTCTGGTCAACTTCGTGGTGGATATCCTCTACGGCCTGGCCAACCCACGCATCCGTCATCAGCGCTGAGGGCCACGCCATGAACAACCCGATTGCAAAACCCGTGTCGCCGGCAAGCCCGGTAGACCACAGCCTGCTCTACCCCTCGCCCTACAAGGAGTTCTGGCAGGCCTTCGCCCGTAACAAAGGCGCAGTGATGGGCCTGGCATTCATGTGCGTGGTGGTGTTCTGCGCACTGTTCGCACCCTGGGTCGCGCCCCATGACCCCAGCGAGCAGTACCGCGACTTTCTGCTGACGCCGCCGGTATGGCTTGAAGGCGGCACCTGGCAGTTCATCCTGGGCACCGACGAACTGGGCCGCGACCTGCTTTCGCGGCTGATCCAGGGTGCGCGGCTGTCGCTGCTGATCGGCCTGTCGTCGGTGGTGATGTCGCTGATCCCGGGCATCCTGCTGGGCCTGCTGGCCGGGTTCTTCCCGCAGCTGCTCGGCCCGTCGATCATGCGCCTGATGGACGTGATGCTGGCCTTGCCCTCGCTGCTGCTGGCGGTGGCCATCGTCGCCATCCTCGGCCCTGGGCTGATCAACACCGTGATTGCCATCGCCATTGTGTCGCTGCCTTCGTACGTACGCCTGACCCGCGCCGCCGTCATGGGCGAACTGAACCGGGACTACGTCACCGCTGCTCGCCTGGCCGGTGCCGGGCTGGGGCGGCTGATGTTCGTCACCGTACTGCCCAACTGCATGGCCCCGCTGATCGTGCAGGCCACGCTGAGTTTTTCTTCAGCCATTCTCGACGCGGCAGCCCTTGGCTTCCTTGGGCTGGGTGTCCAGCCACCCACGCCTGAGTGGGGCACCATGCTCGCTTCTGCCCGCGACTACATCGAGCGCGCCTGGTGGGTGGTGAGCCTGCCCGGCCTGACCATTCTGCTCAGCGTGCTGGCAATCAACCTGATGGGCGACGGCCTGCGCGATGCGCTGGACCCGAAACTCAAGAACGCCGCCTGAGGAGCACGCCCATGTCACTGTTGCAAATCAACAACCTCAACGTGCGCTTTGGCGATGCCGATGCGGTGCCCGTGGTCGACGGCCTGGACCTGAGCGTGCAGGCCGGGGAAATCCTGGCCATCGTCGGCGAGTCCGGCTCTGGCAAGTCGGTGACCATGATGGCCCTGATGGGGCTGATCGACGCCCCCGGGCGCATTACCGCCGATGCCCTGACCTTTGACGGCACCAACATGCTCACCCTCAGCGGCCGCCAGCGGCGCAAGGTGGTGGGCAAGGACATCGCCATGGTCTTCCAGGACCCGATGACCGCCCTCAACCCCAGCTATACCGTGGGCTATCAGATAGAAGAAGTGCTGCGCCAGCACCTGGGCCTGAAGGGCAAGGCGGCGCGCCAGCGTGCCCTCGAGTTGCTGAACAAGGTCGAGATCCCGGCCGCAGAAAGCCGCCTGGATGCCTACCCTCACCAGCTGTCGGGCGGCATGAGCCAGCGGGTGGCAATCGCCATGGCCATTGCCGGCGAGCCGAAACTGCTGATTGCCGACGAACCCACCACGGCCCTGGACGTGACCATCCAGGCACAGATCATGGAGCTGCTGGTGAACCTGCAGCAGGAGCGCAACATGGCGCTGATCCTGATTACCCACGACCTGGCGGTGGTGGCCGAAACGGCCCGGCGCGTGTGCGTGATGTACGCAGGCCAAGCCGTGGAGGTGGGCCAGGTGCCGGAGCTGTTCGACATCCCGGCCCACCCCTACACCGAGGCGCTGCTGGCAGCGATCCCCGAGCACAGCGCCGGCGCCGAGCGGCTGGCCACGCTGCCCGGCATCGTGCCTGGCCGCTATGACCGGCCCCAGGGCTGCCTGCTGTCGCCCCGCTGCCCCTATGTACAGGACAACTGCCGGCAACAACGCCCGGCCCTGGAGGCCAAGGCCCACAGCCAGGCCCGTTGCTTCTACCCGCTGAACCAGGAGGTGGCGTGATGGCCGTCGTTCTATCCGCCCGGGACCTGACCCGGCATTACGAAGTGTCTCGCGGGCTGTTCAAGGGCCATGCCTTGGTGCGTGCACTGAACGGTGTGTCGTTCGAGCTGGAAGCCGGCCAGACCCTGGCAGTGGTGGGCGAGTCCGGCTGTGGCAAGTCGACCTTGGCCCGTGCGCTGACCCTGATCGAGCAACCCACCTCCGGCTCCCTGCAGATTGCCGGCACCGAGGTCAACGGCGCCAGCAAGGCCGAGCGCAAGCAGCTGCGGCGCGATGTGCAGATGGTGTTCCAGAGCCCCTACGCATCGCTGAACCCGCGCCAGAAGATTGGTGACCAATTGGCCGAGCCGCTGCTGATCAACACGTCGCTGAGCAAAGCCGAGCGCCGTGAAAAAGTGCAGAAGATGATGGAACAGGTGGGCCTGCGCCCGGAGCACTACCAGCGCTATCCACACATGTTCTCCGGTGGCCAGCGCCAGCGCATCGCCCTGGCCCGGGCAATGATGCTGCAACCCAAGGTGCTGGTGGCGGACGAGCCGACCTCGGCACTGGACGTGTCGATCCAGGCCCAGGTGCTGAACCTGTTCATGGACCTGCAGCAGCAGTTCGGTACCGGCTATGTGTTCATCTCGCACAACCTGGCGGTGGTGCGGCACGTGGCGGACCAGGTGCTGGTGATGTACCTGGGCCGGCCGGCAGAAATGGGGCCCAAGGCCGACATCTACGAAAAGCCGTTGCACCCTTACACCCAGGCACTGTTGTCAGCCACACCGGCTATCCACCCGGACCCGCTCAAGCCGCGCATCCGCATTGCCGGTGAACTGCCCAACCCGTTGAACCCGCCTGATGGCTGCGCGTTCCACAAGCGCTGCCCCTATGCCACAGACCGGTGCAGCAAGGAACTGCCAGGGTTCCGGCAGGTAGGCACGCGGCAGGTGGCGTGCCACTACGCCGAGCAGTTCCTGTAACGAATCAGGCCGCCGGTTCAGGCGGCCAGGCAAAAACAAAAGGGCCGCTTGCAGCGGCCCTTTTGTATTCAGTTGTCCCGTCCTGAATAAGGTTTACACCTCCCATCCCGATTTTCCGGAGAGC
>NZ_JACVVG010000022.1:0-80774 GCF_016647875.1 Pseudomonas sp. S36
TAGGAGCGAGCGCAGCTCGCGATGGGGCGCCCAGCGCCCCCTGCAACCTGTAACCCAACGCTGATATCGCTGGAGCTGCGTTGCAGCCCCTCTACGTACAACCCAACCCGCGAATGGCCCCATGTACCGGCCACGGGTATTGCAACTCCCACTGCCACGCATGCAGCACGATCTGCTCCAGCGCCGCATAGGCCGGCTGCCACCCCAGCACCTGCATGGCCTGGGTGGCATCGGCCACCAGGCTGGGTGGGTCGCCGGGGCGGCGGGGGGCGTCCAAGGTGGCGATGGGCCGGCCGGTGACCGTGCGCGCCGTGTCGATTACCTGTTGCACGGAGAACCCCAGGCCATTGCCCAGGTTGAATGCAGCCCGCTCACCGCCCGCCATCAGGTAATCGACGGCCAGTGCATGGGCCGCTGCCAGGTCGTTCACGTGCACGTAGTCACGGATGCAGGTGCCGTCGGGGGTGTCGTAGTCCCGGCCAAACACCGTCACGGCTTCACGCCGACCCGACGCTGCCTGCAGAATCAGCGGAATCAGGTGCGTCTCCGGCTCGTGCCGCTCGCCGAGCAGGCCTCGCGGGTCTGCGCCCGCCGCGTTGAAATAGCGCAAGCACACAGACTTCAAACCGTATGCCCGGTCGAAATCTTCCAGTATTTGCTCCACCATCCACTTGCTCAGCCCATACGGGTTGATCGGCGCCTTGGGGTGCGCTTCATTGATTGGCACCGCCTGCGGGTTGCCATACACGGCAGCGCTTGACGAAAACACCAGGTGCCTGACGCCGGCATTCACCATCGCCTGCAGCAGGGCCAGTGTTGCGGCCACGTTGTTCTGGTAGTACTTGCCGGGTGCACTCACTGACTCGCCCACTTGAATGAACGAAGCAAAGTGAAACACTGCATCAAACCGGTACATGCCGAACAGCAGGTCCAGCGCCGCCTCGTCGGCAATGTCCAGCCTGGCCCAGCAGATACCCGGGCCGGGTGATACCAGGTCGGCGACCACCACCTCATGGCCCGCCTCCAACAGGTGGCTGACCATGTGCGAGCCGATATAGCCCGAACCCCCGACCACCAGATACCTCATGCCCACCTCCGCGAAGCTGCCATTGACGCATGCAGTGAACTGCCCCAGGAACGTGCAGGTGGGTCACAGGTGACCTGAGCGTAGATGGCCATATGCCCTATTTCAAGAACAGCCAATTGGACATGTAGCTGCCATCCAGCGTGATGCGGTAACGCCCATCCTTGTAGCTGGCCGGCAGCGGCTTGAGCTGGGCCTGGGCATCCCGGGCGAACAGTTTCAGGCCGGCTGGCGCCTTGATACTCAGGTCGGCTTTGAGCGGTTCGACGTAGAAGGGCGTCTTGTCATCGGCCTTGGGTACAGCGCGGGTGCCCAGCGACAGCAGCAGACTGCGGGATTGGCCCAGAGGCGCGCCGTCCAGGCTCTGCACTGCCACGCTGGCATAAGGCGTATGGGCCTTGATCTCGATGGCACCCAAGGTGACGGTGCGCTCGCCCAGCCAACCGGTAGCCGCCTGGGTCAGTGGCGTATCGATGGTGTAGATGCCCTGTTGCCAGTTGCGCGACAGCTCCCCCGTATCACTGACCACGTGGCTGGCATCGGCTGGCAGCAACGCGTGCCCAGGGTCGACCAGCACCTGCGCATCAGCGGGCACGGCGGCAGGTTTCAGCCATGGCAGTTCTGGCGTCACCGGCAGCGCGATCTGCAACTGGCCCAGGCCCACTGCCGTGCGCAGCAATGCCGAGGTGCGTGGGGTGATTTCCTGGTGGTACAAGGTGGCAGGTGGCGGGGCGAACACGTAGTGGGTCTTGGCCAGTTGCACATCGCCGCGACGGTACAACAGGGCGGCTGCGGGCAGGGTGGCGAGCATGGCCGGGTCGTTGTAGGCATGCCAGTTGTCCGCGGTGCGCCACCCGGGGTTGAATGCCTGCTGGCTGTAGGCGTATTGCAGCATGGCGTCCCAGCCCTGGTAGCTGGCGGTACCGGCCACGTACAGCGGCATTGAATGGCGGTCGGGCAGGGGGAATGGCTCGGCATTCCACTCGGTGACGGTCAGCGGCTTGCCGACCACCTGGGCAGCCGCCAGCCAGTCGATCATGCCATCGCTGGTGAGGGGGTTCTTCTCCAGCTGGCCGCCGGCACCATAGCTGTGGGCATCGATCACATCACCCACGCTCAACGCGGGCAGGGCACTCAGCCCATTGCCACCCCAGGTGCTGGTGGTGGCAATCGGCACCCGCACCCCCAGGCCCCGCAGGTGCGCGATCATGTCGGCGTTGAAGCGCTGTTCCAGGTCATTGAGAAACAGCTTTGACGGGCCGTGCTCCCAGGCGCGCCAGGTCTGGTCCGCTGGCAGGTCGTGCTGCCTGGCAAATGCCTTGGCGGCAGCCATGTAACGCTCACTGTGCTGCGGTACGCCTTTGTCGGGCAACAGCGCGTTGCCGTAATGCTGGATAATGTCGTTTTCGTTGGTGATGAGCACGGCGGCGATGGCCGGGTCATCCTTGTAGGCAAGCCCCGTGTAGGCATTCACGTGGGTCAGGTATTGCTCGGCAAAGCGCTTCATCGCCTGCTGGATGCTGGCGTTGACGTAGGCGTAGCCCTTGAGGTCAACCCGGTCGCCGCCCTTGGCCAGCTCAGCGAAATCATCAATGCCGTCGGCTGCGGTAAGCGCCCTTTGCACATGCATGTCCAGCCAGATGTAAATGCCTTCGTCCTTCAACGCCTTGATCCACAGGTCGAGCTTGCGCAGGGCTTCGGCGTCCAGCTGGCGGGTATCACGCACACGTGTGCCATCGCCGAACACGTTGGGGCTCACCCAGGGCGAGTCGTGGTGGTGCAGGCGTACCAGGTTGAACCCCAGCGCCGACAGCCGCTTGGCTTGCTGGCGAATCTCTTCGTCAGGGCTCTTGAACAGTGAGTAGGCCGACAGGTTGGTGCCCCAGAAGCGCACCGGGGTGTTGTCCTCGAACACCAACCGCTCGCCCTCGGCCTTCAGGAAGCCGTGCTTGCCGGCAGGCTTTTCCTGGGCGTTGAGAAACGACAGGTCCACCGGGGAGGTGCGCCAGTCCAACTGGTCGTCTGGCCAGCTGGCCGGGTCTACCAGGCCAAAGCGTTCAGTGGCCGTGGGCGCCAGGGCGATGTCGCCGGTCACGTTGAGCACGGCTTTTATCTGCTGCTTGCCCGGGGCGATCGGGTCTTTGTACAGAAAAGCGCGGAGCTCGGCCGGGTTGCCCCGCTCGAAGTAGATTTTGGCCAGTGGCGGGTCGAAGCGCATTTCCACGCGCCGCCCCTTGTCTGCATTGCCCCACGACCAGCCGCTGTTGCCGGGCAACAGTTGTGGCGGGCCCATTTCGCCACTGATTTGGGCGGGGTCGAACTGGAACATGATGCCGCCCCCCATTACCCCGGCCTGGCGGCTGTGGGCGGTGAGGTCGAAGGCCCAGCCGAGGGTTTGTGGCTGTTCTCTACCGATGCTGGCCTGCAGGTCGAAGTCCAGTGCCTTGTTCTGCCCTTGCAGGCTGTACTGGTAGGGGCCGTCTACCTTGAACCCGGTCTGGAAGGCCGTCCAGCTCCAGTTCCCTGCCCAGAAGTCGAACTTGGCCGTCATCACGGGCCCGCCGCCCCGGGTCACGGTGGGCAAGCCATTGCTTTCATCGACACTCACTTGCCAGGCCGTCGCCCACCCGGCCAGTGGCAGCACGGCCAGTGCGGCCAGGGTAGAAAGGCGCAGCAGGGATCGCAGCCGGTGCGGGGTCATGGCAAGTTCCTGGGAAGGGAGGGCCTGGGGCCGGTGGCGGGGTCTGCCAGCGGCAACGCCTGGCGCTGGTGAAGCCTGCGCACCATGTGCACATAGGCCACACCAATGCCCGCGATTGACCAGTAGACGATGGGGATGAAGGTAATGCTGCTGACGGTGAAGATGATGACCAGAATGCCGACCAGCGTGGCCAGCAGCACCCGGCCCAGCTGCCTTCGCTCGTCGTCCTTGTCTTCGAAACTGCGCATGGCCTTGTAGATGCCATGCAGCACCACCGCGAAGAACGCCACGAACAGGCCCAGGCCCACCAGCCCGACCCGCAGCGCCAGGTTGATGTAGGTATTGACGATATCAATGATGCCTTCGCCCTGGATCATCGACTGCATTTCGGGCGTGTTGCGGAAATCGAACGAGCCGAACAGCGGGTTACGCTGGATGACGATCCAGGCGTTGTCCATCAGCCGTTCGCGATAGGTGATGTTTTCTTTTTCCAGGTTGCCAATGAATGGCAGCAGGTCCAGCACCTTGTCACCACCCGGTACCACGCTGAGCAAGGGCAGGGTGAGCATGCCGGCCGCTGCCAGCAGCGTCAGGCGCTTTACCGCCCCCCTGCCCAAGGCAATGAACACCGCCACGATAACCACCGCGCCAATCCACGGCCCCCGGGACAACGGCGCAAACAGCCCGGCAGCCAGCAACAGTGCGCCCATCAGCCGGTGAAGCGGGCGGCGTACGTACCCCTGCACAAACAGGAACAAGCCAATGGCTACGCTCATCACGTAACCCAGCACGATGGCCTGCCCGGTAGTGACGCTGGCACGCAATGCCCCGCCTCGGCTGAGGTAACCGGACAGGGTCCAGGGCACGCCCATGGCGTCGATCAGCGCGCTGTAGAGCAGCCAGTGCCGCACGTATTCGGCCACCGCAATGATCGCCAGCACAAATGACACCAGCACGAAGGCCAGCATCGCGTCCTTGAACTCACTGAGCTGGCGCAGCCCACGGCTGGCAACGTAGTAAGGCAGGAACACATCGATGTACAGGTACAGGGCCTGGCGCAGGGTGTCGGTGAGCGTGGTTTCGCGCAGGTACAGCCCGCCCATCAGCAGCAGGCCGGCTGCCAGCAGCCGGTCGGCCCAGGTGCGGCCAAAGCGCAGCCCATCGGGTTGACGGCGCAGTGCCAGGGCCGCCGGCAACAGCACGCACAGGGTCAATAGCCTAATGTGGTTGAGATCGACCAGGTAGTTGACCACGCCAAACCCTGGCACCTGTACCGCCGCAGGGGGGATCAGGAACAGCAGCATGTAGAACAGCGCCGTTGGGTTGTGCTCCCGGCGCCCGGCCAGGTACAGGATGACGCCCGCCGCAATGACGTACAGCCAGAAGCTCTGGGACACGAACGCCAGTACCGTCAACACGAACCACAGGTTGCGCCGGCGCTTGAAGTCGGCGGGTGGAATCAGGTCGGTGGCTGGCCGGCGAGCCAGCACGAAAACCACGGTTGCCAGAAACAGGATGACGATCAGCGCGCGTAAATGTTCAGGCATCGGCTATGTACACCTTTCCCTTGGTGGGCAACGGCTAGCAACGTGGCTAAATGAAACTATAGTGACTTTTAGCCATTCAGTCAGAGATTGAACGCATGCCGTCGATTGATGTGCCAGCCGCCGCCAGCCTGCGCTCGCGGGCCCTGCATGCCGGGTCGTGGAACCTGGTGTCGCAGGTGGCATCGCAGCTCATGCGCCTGGGTGGCAACCTGATCATGGCGCGCCTTCTGCTCCCGGAAATGTTCGGCGTGATGGTCATCGCCACCACGGTATCCGTGCTGCTGCATTTGCTGTCAGACGTGGGCCTTCGGCAGAACATCATCCAGAGCCACCGGGGCGATGACCCTGCGTTTCTCAATACCGCCTGGACCGTGCAGATCATTCGCGGCTTCACCTTGTTCGCCCTGACCTTGCTGCTGTCGCTGCTGGCCTGGCTGGCCCAGGTGGAGAACGTGTGGCCTGCCGATTCCACCTATGCGGCACCGGTACTGCCCTGGGTACTGGCAGCCACCGGCCTGTCTGCGGTCATTTGGGGTTTTCAGTCGACCAAGCTGGATGTGGCGGTGCGCACCTTCCAGCAAAAGCGCGTGGTGCTGGTAGACCTGGCTTCGCAACTGGTCGGCTTGCTGGTGATGCTGGTGCTGGGCTACCTCACCCACTCGATCTGGGCGCTGGTGATCGCCGGGCTGGTGTCGGCGCTGGTGTGGACGGTGCTGGGGCATACCGCGCTGGAAGGCCACGGCAACCGGCTGCAGTGGGACCGCAGTGCGCTGACCGAGCTGATTGTGTTTGGCCGCTGGATCCTGTTGTCATCAATGGTAGGGGTGCTGGCCATGTACGGCGACCGCATCTGGTTCGGTGCCAGCATGACGGCTGCGCAACTGGGCGTGTACTCCATCGCGGTACTGATCCTCGGTGCCGTGCAGATGGCAATCATGAAGGTGGTGGGGGCCGTGGCCCTACCCGCATTCAGTGAAGCGGCGCGTGCCGATGACCGGCCGCGCCTGAACGCCCTGTACCAGCGCTTCCGCCTGTTGGTAGACCTGCTGGTGCTGTTTGTCTGCGGTGGCTTCCTGACCGCCAGCCCACTGCTGATCGGCTGGATGTACGACGAGCGTTACAGCGAGGCTGGGCCGATGCTCGCGATTCTTTCACTCTCTTTCCTTACATTGCGCTATACATTGGCGCATCAGGTATGGATTGCCCTGGGGCTGACCAAGTACCAGGCCATGGACAACATCATCCGCCTGGTATCGCTGTGGGGGCTGCTGCCGCTGCTGCTGGCCCTGGGCGGGGTGGACTGGGCGATCTGGGGCGTCGCCCTGCATACCGCCCCCACGCTGGTGTTGATCGTGTACGTGAATTGCAAGCTGGGGATATTCAGCCTGAAACGTGAACTGGTGGTGTTGCCGATGCTGCTGGTCGGCGCCCTGTGCGGGGCATTGCTCACGGCGTTATCCGAGCGGCTGTAGTGGGGCAGGCAAGTGTAACTTTCTTGGGGACGGGTCGGGTGATCATGGGGAAGCTGACAGTGTGTGCGTCGCAAGTGGGTCGTAGGGGCTTTCTGCAGAGTTGCGTACTGTTGGGCGTGGGGGGCGCAGTGCTTGGCCCCCGGGCGGTGCTGGCGGCCAGGCCTGCCGGGCAGGCGGGCTTCGTGGTGATCAACGGCTGGGTGTTGCCCGCCCGGTATTTTCGGGACCAGCCGGCATGATTGCCGATTATCAGCAGCAGAAAACGCTGCGGGGCAGCTATGACGTGTGCATCATCGGCGCAGGCCCTGCGGGCATCACCTTGGCGCTGCGCCTGGCAACTGCCGGGCACAGCGTATTGCTGGCCGAGGGCGGCGGGCAGGAATATTCGCCCCGCTCCCAAGGGCTGTACGCCTGCTCATCCAGCGGCCTGCAACTGTATGCCGAGGAAGCCCGGCTGCGTTACCTGGGCGGTACGTCCAACCATTGGGCAGGCCGCTGCCGACCGTTCAGCCCCTCGGATTTCACGATCGCGCCCCCGGGCGACCTGCCGGGCTGGCCCATCCCCTATGGGGAAATCGAGCGTTATTTGCCGGCGGCGATGGACATTGTCGACCTGCCTGCCGGCGCGCCGTTCAAGGCCATCAATACCGGCCTGGATGGCGGTGAATTCGACCCGGACCGCTTTCTGCTCAGCCCACCCACCCGGTTTGCGCAAAAGTACGCCACGGCCCTGGAGCAGACCGAGGGCCTGGACGTGTTCCTCAACTGCAATTGCGTCGACCTGGAATTCGACAGTGCCGCTGGCCGCCTGGCGGCAGTAGTGCTGTCTGATTACGAGGGCAACCGCCAGCGCCAGGTGGCGCGCTATTTCATCCTGGCCGCGGGCGCCATTGAAAATGCCCGGCAGTTGCTCAACAGCCAGTCGCTGGCAGATGCCGGTGTGATCAGCCAGGGCGGGCTGGTAGGCGGGTGCTTCATGGAGCACCTGAACGTCGACATGGGTACCTTCATCCTCAAGCCCGGGCTGGACCAGGAAGCCCGCGAGTACTACACCACCGACACCTTCGTCGAGCAGTACAAGATCGGCAAGGGCAACGTAAGAGCCGCGCTGCTGGCTGAGGTGCAAACCTACGGCCGCACGGCCGAGGTGAAGCATTTTCTGGAAAACCTGGCCTGTGACATGGGCGTGGCCGGCAAGGTGGAGTTCGTGGCCCGCTTCAGCTGCCCGGGTGATGGGGTGATCAGCACCATGATCGAGCAGTTCCCGAGCCTGCAAAGCCGTATCTCGTTGCTGGAGCAGAAGGACGCCCTGGGCGTGGCCAAGGTCAACGTCAACTGGGTGCTCACCGCGGAGGACCGCAACACCATCAAGTGCATCGGTACCACGCTGGCCACCCAGTGGGCCGACATGGAACTGGGCTTTGTCAAACTCAACGACTACGTCTACGACACGTCAATACCGCTGAAACTCTCGCCCCACGCCCACCACATGGGCACCACCCGCATGGCCGCTTCACCCCAGCATGGGGTGGTGGACACCGATTGCAAGGTATTCGGCACCGACAACCTCTATGCGGCAGGTAGCAGCATTTTTGCCACCGGCGGTGCTTCCAACCCGACCATGCCGCTGCTGCAATTTGCCGTACGCCTGGCCGAGCACCTTGACGGGAGGATCAGCGCAGACCGCAGCGCAGCGGCGTAAAAAAGCGACAGGGCATGAGCGCGCACCGGTCAGCAACCACAAGAACGAGACCGTGGCGCTTCAGGGACTATTTGGATTGCATTGATCGCGAGGCCAGGCAGCATGATCGGATGGATACGCAGAGCCGTGACGCACTATGCGCACTCCACAGGGCGAGGACGCGCGTTCTACAAGAAATTCTGCAACCCGTCCGGGTTGGAGTGGGGGGCTTACCTGGCCCGCTGGGGTGGCTTTCATTCGGTGGGCAGTAACTTCTATGTCAACCAGGGCTGCAACATCACCGACCCCTCGTTGGTGCGCATCGGCAACAGTGTGGGGTTGTCCGACTGCACCCTGATCGGGCACGACGGGGTGGTGCTGCTGATCGAGCACCGCTACGGCAAGCACCTGGATTCGGTCGGTTTCATCGACATCAAGGACAACTGCTTCGTCGGCCACGGCGCCATCGTTATGCCCAGGGTGACCATCGGCCCGGAATCGATCGTGGCCGCAGGTGCCGTCGTGACCAAGGACGTGCCGCCCGGCACGGTGTATGGCGGTAACCCGGCCACTTTTATCTGCACCACCGACGCGCTCATCAAACGGGTGGAAGCCCGCTGTGAGGCCTACCCCTGGATCGACATCGTCAAGCAGCGCAACGGCGCCTACGACCCAGAGGTCGAGCCACTGCTGATGGCGCAGCGGCGCCAGTACTTCTTCGGGGACAGCGACAATGGCTAAGCCCGTGGATGTGCTGGTGGTCAATTTCAACACTGGCGCTTTGCTGCAGCCCATGTTCGACGCTTTGCGGCAGGCCGGCAGTGATGACCTGGCCCGTTACCTGGTGGTCGACAATGCGTCGGCCGACGACTCCGTACGACGCCTGGCCGAAGTCTGCCCCGGCGCTGTAGTGCTGGCCAACCAACAGAACGTAGGGTTCGGCCGCGCCAACAATCAGCTGTTGGCGCATCTGCAGGGCCGCTATGCGTTGCTGCTCAATACCGATGCGTTCGTGGCCGCCGACACCCTGCGCAAAACCTTGGCGTACATGGAAAGCGACCCCCAATGTGGGGTGCTCGGCGTCAGGCTGGAAGGGCGTGATGGCGACTTGCAGCCAAGCTGCCGGTACTTTCCCACCCCGTTGAATGTGTTTGCAGGGCGCACAGGGTTGGGGCGGTTTTTCCCTGGGCTGAAAATGGTCGACGAGATGGGCTGGGACCATGCCTCGGTACGCGAATGCGACTGGCTGCCAGGCTGCTTCTACCTGGTACGCCGTGAAGTGCTGGACCAGGTGGGCCTGTTCGACCCAAGGTTCTTCCTCTATTACGAAGAGGTGGACCACTGCAAGCGGGTCAAGGCGGCGGGGTGGAAGGTGGTGTTCTACCCCGACACCACGGTGGTGCACATCGGTGGCGAAAGCTCCAAGTCGGTAGCTGAACTGGAGGCGGCCAGCCGGCAGATCTCTGCTTACCAGATCGAAAGCGAGCTGCTGTACTTTCGCAAACACCACGGCATTGCCGGCCTGGCCTTGCACATGCTGCTGGTCAGCCTGGGCGACCTGGTGCTGGCGCTCAAGGCCTTGCTCAAGCGCCGGGGGCGGGCTGCAGTGCTGGCCTGCTGGCAACACAGCAAGGCGACGTGGTCATTGCTGCTCAAAACCCGCTGCGCCACCCAACCCACGAGGTAGTACGCGCCATGTTCGAGAATATTCGTGCCGACCTGCGGGCCCATGGGGGCGATTGGGGCGCCCAGGGGTTCTGGGTGCTGCTGGTGTACCGCTTCGGGCGCTGGCGCTACGGGGTGCGCCCGGCCTTGTTGCGCAAGCTGTTTTCGTTCATCTACAAAGTGCTGTTCAAGTTCGTGCAGATCATCACCGGCGTCGAGTTGCCCTGCGAAGCGGTGATCGGCCGCAATTTCGTCATCGACCACTTTGGCGGCATCGTCGTCAGTGGCTATGCGCGCTTCGGTGACAATTGCCGTATCCGCAATGGCGTGGTCGTGGGGCTGAAACGGGTGGACAGGCCGGTGGCGCCGGTATTCGGCGACAACGTGGATATCGGCACCGGGGCCAAGGTGCTGGGGGATATCCGTATCGGTAACAACGTGGTGATTGGGGCCAATGCCGTGGTGCTGGTGGATGTGCCGGACGACTGCATTGCGGTGGGGGTACCTGCCACGGTCAAGGCCAGGCGCACAGCCGGTGCGGAGGCTGTCGAGTGAGCGTTACGCCCGAGCTTGGCGTGGTGGTGATTGGCCGCAACGAAGGCCAGCGACTGGCGCGCTGCCTTCAGTCCCTGGCTGAGCGCACCGACAGCGTGGTGTACGTGGACTCCGGCTCCACGGATGGCTCCGTGGCACTGGCGCAAAGCCTGGGTGTTCAGGTGCTCGCGCTGGACCTGCGCATCCCCTTTACCGCTGCCCGCGCCCGCAATGAAGGCTTTGCAGCCCTGCTGCGGTCAGTGCCGGGCTTGCACTGGGTGCAATTCGTTGACGGCGATTGCGAGGTGGCCCCGCGCTGGCTGGCTACCGCCCAGGCCTATTTGCAGCAGCACGCCGATGTAGCCGTGGTGTGCGGGCGCCGCCGCGAGCGCTTTGCCCGGCAAACGCCTTACAACCTGCTTTGCGACATGGAGTGGGACACCCCGGTGGGCGAGGCGAGGGCCTGCGGTGGCGATGCATTGATGCGGGTACAGGCCTTTGACGCCGTCGGTGGCTTTCGCCCAGGCCTGATTGCGGGCGAGGAGCCTGAGTTGTGCGTACGCCTGCGGGCCGCAGGCTGGAAGGTCTGGCGCCTGGACGCCGAGATGACCCTGCACGACGCGGCCATGACCCGTTTCAGCCAGTGGTGGCGGCGCTCCCAGCGGGCCGGCTTTGCCTATGCCGAAGGCGCGCAACTGCACGGTGCGCCCCCTGAGCGGCATTGGGTGCAGGAGTCACGCCGGGCATGGCTGTGGGGCCTGGGCGTACCCTTGGTGGTGGTGCTGGCCTGCCTGGCGCTGGGCGCCTGGGGGTTGCTGCTGCTGGCTGTGTACCCGCTGCAGGTCGTGCGCCTGGCCCGTCGTGGTCAGCGCACCCCCAAGGAAAACTGGCTGCAGGCGGTGTTTCTGGTCATTGGCAAGTTTCCGGAAATGCTGGGGCAGCTGAAATTTTGGCGCCAGCGCCTGCTGGCCGGCAAATCGACGTTGATCGAGTACAAGTGAGAGCCCACCCATGATGCTCGGCACCCTCGTCAGAAGCGTATCCAGCCTGCAACCGGGTTACTCGTTGCGGGCATTGAACAGCAAGCGCCGGCTGGTGCAGCAGATGCTCATCCACCGCCACGACCTGGGCCGGTTCATGCAACGCATGCAGGCGGCGTTGGGGCCTGATTGCTGGCAGCGGTTGGGCATGGACGGCATAGGCGTCGTGCAATGGCCGTACATCAGCCGGGGCTGGGCGGCGCCGCGCCGGCTGGAGGCGGTGGCTGCGCATTTTGAAGTGGTGGCTGGCCAATTTCCGTACCTGCTTGTGGAGGGCCGGGATCAGTCCATTGTGCTGTATGACCTTTCTGCCCACGCTGCGGGTTGCAGCCTGGTACTGGACCGCCCAGTCTGGTTCAAGCGCGAGGGCGAGCTGGTGCTGAACCTGTTCCAAGGTGACCTGCGGGTCGCTTCGCTGGCGTTCACTCTTAGCCGCAGCGAAGGGCCGCTGGTGATGTTCGTCGGTGCCGTGCAGGGCATCCACAGGGGTATCGACAGCGACACCTCGCTGGCCATCTACCGCGACCTGACCAAGGATTTCGAAGGCCTGCGCCCCCGCAGCCTGCTGCTGGAGGCGCTCAAATGCCTGGCCCGGTGCCTGGGCGTGGCGGAAATCAACGCCGTGAGCGACGCCTACCGCCACCATCGGCACGCCTATTTCGGCCATGACGAGGGCAAGCCCCTGGCAGCGGACTATGACGTTATCTGGCAGGAGAGCGGCGGCATGGCGTCGCACCGTGAAGGCTTCTTCGCCATACCCTTGGTGGCCGCACAGCGCGCCGAGGCGGACATCCCGGCCAAAAAGCGTGCTATGTACCGGCGCCGGCATGCGCTGTTGCTGGAGGTTTTCGCAGGTTTGCAGGGGGCATTGGCGGGCGCGGGTGGCAACCATGAACTACAAGGTAAACAGGGGGATGCATGCGTTGAGCGTGTATCGGCAGTGGGCAGACCGCCGGTGATCGACAGCCAGGAACAGGGCTGACACAGGCGCTAGGCCATCAAGCGGGTTTGGATCTGGATTCGTATGCGTATCGCCTACTTCATCAATCAGTACCCGAAGGTGAGCCACAGTTTCATCCGCCGCGAGATCCTGGCGCTGGAGCGCCTGGGTGTGCAGGTGCAGCGTCTGGCGCTGCGGGGTTGGGATGCCGAGGTGCAGGACGCCGACGATGCCAGTGAAAAGCTCAAGACCCGTTATGTGCTGCAAGGCGGCTTGCGTGCATTGATCGCACCCACCTGGCACGTGCTGCGCCATCAACCCCGGCGGTTTCTTCAGGCACTGCGCCTGGCCTTGGGCATGGGCCGCCGGGCCGACCGGGCCTGGCCCTACCATGTGATCTACCTGGCCGAGGCCTGCCAGTTGCTGCAGTGGTTGCAGGCCAGTGGGTCCAGCCATGTGCATGCCCATTTCGGCACCAATTCGGCTGAGGTGGTGATGCTGGCCAACGCACTGGGTGGCCCTGCGTACAGCTTTACCGTGCACGGGCCTGAAGAGTTCGATAAACCGCAGTTCCTGCACCTGGGTGAAAAGGCCCGACGCGCCGCGTTCGTGGCAGCCGTCAGCGCCTATGGGCGCAGCCAGTTGTACCGTTGGGTGGCCCACGAGCACTGGCCCCGGATAAAAGTGGTGCATTGTGGCCTTGAGCAGGCCTTTCATGCGGTACCGGCTGTAGCGGTGCCCGCTGCGCCCAGGCTGGTGTGCGTGGGGCGCTTGTGCGAACAGAAGGGGCAGTTGCTGTTGCTGGAGGCGGCGCGCAGGCTCGCCGCCGAGGCGACGGCGTTCGAGCTGGTGCTGGCAGGTGACGGCGAGATGCGCGGGGAGATCGAGCGGCTGATTGACCGCTACGGGCTGGAGCGCCACGTGCGGATTACAGGGTGGATCAGCAGTGCACAGGTGCGTGAAGAAATCCTCGCAGCACGCGCGCTGGTTTTACCCAGCTTTGCCGAGGGCCTGCCCGTGGTCATCATGGAGGCCATGGCCTTGCGCCGGCCGGTACTCACTACCTATGTAGCGGGCATCCCCGAACTGGTACGCCCTGGTGAAAATGGCTGGCTGGTGCCGGCTGGCGATGTGGAGCAACTGACCGAAGCCATGGCTGACTGCCTGGCGCAACCGGTGCAGAACCTGCAGCACATGGGCGACGCGGCTTACCACCGTGTACTGCAACGCCATGACATCGATACCGAGGCGGCCCGGCTGGCCGGTTATTTCAAGGCAGACGCATGATTAGTGTATTGGGTGGGTTGCTGGGTGTGCTGGCGTTGATCGCCCTGGTGCCGGTGCTGGTGCTTTTGCTGCAGGTGGTGCTGGCTTGCCTGCCCGCGCGCCGGCAACGGCCGATGGCCGGTGGTGCAAGGCCGCGGGTGGCGGTACTGGTGCCCGCCCATGACGAGGCGTCGATCATCGCCACTACCCTGGCCAGCATCACCCCCCAACTGCTGGCCGGCGACCGCTTGCTGGTGGTGGCGGACAACTGCACCGATGACACCGCACGGCTGGCGGGCGTTGCCGGCGCTGAGGTGGTCGAGCGCCAGGACCCACGGTTGCGTGGCAAGGGCTATGCGCTGGACTTCGGCCTGCGCCACCTGGCCAGCCAGGCCCCGGACGTGGTGATTGTGGTGGATGCCGACTGCGTGGTGGGCGAGGGCGCCATCGAGCGCCTGGCGCGCCGTTGCGTTGAGGCGGGCAGGCCGGTGCAGGGGCTGTACCTGATGCGCGCACCGGCAGGTGCCGGGGCGAAAGTGCAGGTCGCCGAATTTGCCTGGCGGGTAAAAAACCTGGTGCGCCCACGGGGTTGGGCCCGCCTGGGGTTGCCGTGCCAGCTGATGGGGGCTGGCATGGCGTTCCGTTGGCAGGACCTGGCGGGGGTCGACCTGGCCAACGGCCACTTGGTCGAAGACATAAAACTCGGGCTGGACCTGTGCCAGCAGGGCAAGCCCCCGCTCTTTTGCCCCGAGGCGTTGGTGACCAGCCAGTTTCCGGTGAGCCAGCAGGGCCTCAACAGCCAGCGCACCCGTTGGGAGCATGGCCACTTGGGCCTGATTCTGGCCGATGCCCCAAGGCGGGCCATGGCCGCGGTGCAGCAACGCAACGGTGACCTGGCAGCCCTGACCCTGGACCTGCTGGTACCACCTTTAGCGCTGCTGGTGCTGGCCTTGCTCGGGCTGAATCTGCTGACCTGGCTGGCCTACGCCGTGCTGGGCCTGGCAACGCCAGCCTGGCTAGCCCTTTGGGCGCTTGTGTTGCTGGCACTTGCTGTTGGCCTGGCCTGGTTGCGCTTCTGCCGGGAGGTCATTCCGTTCTCGGTGCTGCTGTACGCGCCTTTTTATGCCGCCCGCAAGATCCCGCTGTACCTGGGCTTTCTGATCAAGCGCCAGGTCGAGTGGGTGCGCTCCAAACGGGATGACGATTGATGCCTCGACGACTTTGGCGGCAGCGCTGGCAACGCATCATCGATCAGCTGCAGGTTGTGCAGAACAATGACGCAGCCCAGGGGCTGCTTGCGCAGCTCGCTGCCCCCACTGCGCCTACCGTACTGGGGTTCGTCAACGCCCATGCCATGAACCTGGTAGTGCGCGACAGCGCCTACTGCCAGGCGCTGCTGTCGGCAGGCGTGCTGCTGCGCGACGGTTCGGGCATGGCCATTCTGTACCGCAGGCTGGGGCTGGCGCCGGGCCTGAACATGAACGGCACCGACTTCATCCCCAGGCTGCTGGGGGCGTACCGTGGCCGCCGTGTGGCGTTCTGGGGCACGCGCCAGCCCTACCTGGGCCAGGCCGCGCAGCGCGGCGCGGCTACCTTTGGGGTACAGCCGGTGTCGGTGCACGATGGGTTCGCCGCCATCGACACCTACCTGGAACTGGCCGGCAAGCACCGGCCCGACCTGATCGTGCTGGGCATGGGCATGCCACGGCAGGAAGCCGTGGCGGCAGCGCTGGCCGAAAGCGGCCAACCGTGCCTGATCATCTGTGGCGGGGCGATTCTGGATTTTCTGGGGGGCAAGGTCAGCCGTGCGCCGGGCTGGCTGCGGCGCTTCGGGCTGGAGTGGTTGTACCGCCTGGTGCGCGAACCCAAGCGCCTGTTCATGCGCTATGTGGCCGGTAACCCGCTGTTTCTGCTACGCACCCTGCTGTTCAGCAGCCGCTCGCCATGATGCTACAGTGAGATCAATGCATCGGCGCTTCACCCGCTTCGCTTACGCTGTTTTCAGGTTGGCTGTTTGATCGCTGGCAGTTGCCAGGCACCCACCGAAGAGGTCTGAAATGGTTTTCGAACCCCGAAGCAGCCGTTCGTTGCTTCAGCGCAGAAGCAGTGTGAGCAACGCCATTCAGGCGGGCCTGGACGGCATCGCCGTCACCGGGATCGCCTGGTACCTGATCTACGACCAGTTTGGCTACATCACCTCCGACTACGTGATCATGCTGCTGTTGCTGATCGGTGCCCTGGCGGTCATCTATGACCATTACGCCATCTACCGCACCAATGTCAGCTTGTCGATCAAGGCGTTTCGCTTGTTCAAGGCCTGGTCGGCCACCTTCTGCTTCCTGGTGGTGATGGCGTTTCTGACCAAGCAGAGCGAAACCTATTCCCGGCTGTTGGTGGTGCAGCTGTTCATTATTGGCTACATCGCCCAGCTTTTTATGCACATCGCCGTGCGCGAGTTGCAAAAACGGTTCACGGCCCACGCCCGCCTGGAAAATGCCCTGATCATCGGTGAGGGTGACCTGGCCAATTTCCTCTACCAGAAAATCAGCAACAACCCATGGTTCGGCGAACGGGTGCTGGGCTGCGTGCTGCTGGGCCCGGCCCCTGCCGACGCGCCAGAGGCCGCCGAGGCCAAGCAACGCCTGCCAGTGCTTGGGCATATCGGCGAGCTGGACGACATCGTTGCCCGCCATGCCATCCGCACCGTCTACCTGGTGACCCCCCTGGGCGGTTCCGAGGTGATCAACCAGGTGTATTTCAAGTTGCTGGACAAATGCATCGCCGTGAACTGGGTGCCCGATATCTTCTCGCTGCGCCTGATCAACCACAGCGTGCGAGAAATCGCCGGCATCCCGGTGCTCACCCTTTCCGAAACCCCGCTCACCGGCATGAGCCTGTTCCTGAAAAACCTGGAAGACAAAGTGCTCGCTGCGCTGATTCTGCTATGTGCTTCACCGGTGCTGCTGGCGGTGGCCCTGGCGATCAAACTCGACAGCCCGGGCCCGGTGTTCTTCCGCCAGGAGCGCACGGGTTGGACCGGTGAGTCGTTCCGTATCTGGAAATTTCGCAGCATGCACGTGCACCAACCGGATGGCGGGGAGATCAAGCAGGCGCAGAAGCACGACCCCCGGCTGACCAAGGTGGGCGCGTTCATCCGCCGCACCAGCCTCGACGAGCTGCCCCAGCTATTCAACGTGCTGACCGGCGAGATGTCGCTGGTGGGCCCCAGGCCCCACGCCCTGCAGCATGACACCCTGTATTCGCAGGACATCGTCGACTACTTCGCCCGCCACAACATCAAGCCCGGCATGACTGGCCTGGCTCAGGTACGCGGCTTCCGGGGGGAGACCAAGGACATCGAGCAGATGATCCAGCGCGTGGACTCGGACATCGAATACATCAACAACTGGTCGCTGTGGCTCGACTTCGTGATCCTGGTGCGCACCCTCAACGCTTTTACCGGCAAGCACGCCTATTGAGTGGGCGTCGGGCCCTGGCCCAGCGGGTGCAACTCGCGAAAACTGTGGGCCTCGGCCACCAGCCAGTCATGCACGGCCCGCGCGCCGGGTTGGTTCAGGCCGCCAGGCGGGTAGTGCACCACATAGCGCTTGTGGTTGGCGATGGCCACGCCAAACGGCACGATCAGCGCGCCACGTTCCAGCTCGTCATTGAGCAGTGTCCGCCGGGCAATGGCTACGCCCAGGCCGGCAATGGCCGCCTCGATGGTGAGGTGGTTGCGGTTGAAGGTGTGCCCGCGGCGCACATCCTGCGCGGCGGCGCCGATACCCTCCAGGTAGAACTCCCATTCTGCATACTCCGAGCTGCCCCGCCAGGCGGTGATGTCGTGCAGCAGCGGGTAGTGCACCAGGTCGGCCGGCCCGTGCAGGGGCGGGCGGCCACGCAGCAGGCCGGGGGAGCAGACCGGGAAGATCTGCTCGGCCAGCAGCGGGGTAGAAAGCATGCCGGGGTAACTGCCATCGTTCAGGTCGATGGCCAGGTCGAAGTCCCCCGGGGTCAGGGCCTGGGCACTGTCTTCAGCCACCAGTCGGAGTTCGATGTCCGGGTAGCGTTGCTGGAAGCGCGGCAGGCGCGGGGTCAGCCATTTGGCCAAAAATGACGGGATCGAGCGCACCCGCACAGTCCCGCGGATTTCACCCGCGTCCAGGCGCAGCAGTTCGGCTTCGATGCTGCCATAGGCCTCAGCCACGGTTTGTGCCAGGCGCTGGCCCTCCGCGCTGAGCTCCACGCCACGCGCCCGGCGCACGAACAGGCGATACCCCAGGCGTTCTTCCAACTGGCGCATCTGCTGGCTGACGGCCCCGGGGGTGATGTGCAGCTCCTCGGCGCAACGGGTGAATGACAGGTGCCGCGCCGCGCAGGCGAAGACATGCAGCCAGACAAACGATTGGCCAGTGAGTTGATGTCGCATTGTTTAGCCCTGCTAAAGCCTTGCTTAGGAAGTATCGTTGGTCATTCCAGAGGATGAGGGCCAGTATTGCCGATAACAGGCGCTAGCGCCCACTTTCTTCGCATATCTGTTGCATGCCACAAGGCATCCAGCGGTCAGGTTTTAGCATGGCTATCAGTGTTTTCGACCTCTTCAAAATCGGCATAGGCCCCTCCAGCTCACACACGGTGGGCCCGATGCGCGCTGCGGCAACCTTCGCCCAGGCGTTGCGCGAGCAAGGCCTGCTGGCCCGCGCCCAGCGTGTCGAAGTGCGTCTGTACGGTTCGTTGTCGGCAACCGGGGTAGGGCATGCCACTGACCGGGCGTGCCTGCTGGGTTTGATGGGCCAATGGCCTGATCGCATCGACCCGGCCACCATCGACTCGCGCATCGGCCAGGTGTTGCAGGAGCGTTGCCTGATGCTCGATGGCAGCCAGCCGCTGACCTTCGACTATGCGCAAGACATGCTGCTGCTGGACGAAGACCTGCCGTACCACCCCAATGCCATGCGTCTCGAAGCCTTCGACAGCGGCGCCAGCCTGCTCAGCCAGACCTATTACTCGGTCGGCGGCGGCTTCATCGTCGAGCAGGCAGAAATCGACCAGCCGGCTGGCGACAGCCAGGCGGTGGCCCTGCCGTACGAATTCGACAGCGCCGAGCAGTTGCTGAGCCTGTGCAAGGTTCACGGCTTGAGCGTGGCCCAGCTGATGATGGCCAACGAATGTGCCTGGCGGCCTGAGGCAGGCGTGCGCGAAGGCCTGCTGCGGATCTGGGCGGCCATGCGTGAGTGCGTGAACAATGGCTTGCGCAATGAAGGCATCCTGCCGGGCGGGCTGCATGTGAAGCGCCGTGCGGCAAAGTTGCACCGCAGCCTTCAGGAACTGGGCAAGCCCAACGTGATCGGCTCTACCCTCAGCGCCATGGAGTGGGTCAACCTGTTCGCCCTGGCGGTCAACGAAGAAAACGCCGCCGGCGGGCGCATGGTCACGGCGCCCACCAACGGTGCTGCGGGTATCATCCCCGCCGTGCTGCACTACTACATGAAGTTCAACCCCACGTCCTCTGATGCCGATGTGGTGGACTTCCTGCTGGCCGCGGCAGCGGTGGGCATCCTGTGCAAGAAGAACGCCTCTATTTCCGGTGCGGAAGTGGGTTGCCAGGGAGAGGTGGGTTCAGCCTGTTCGATGGCTGCCGCCGGCCTGGCGCAGGTGCTGGGGGCAACGCCGCCGCAGCTGGAAAACGCAGCGGAAATTGCCTTGGAGCATAACCTGGGCCTTACGTGCGACCCGGTGGGCGGCCTGGTGCAGGTGCCGTGCATCGAGCGCAACGCCATTGCAGCGGTGAAGGCGATCAACGCCGTGCAGATGGCCTTGCGCGGCGACGGTGAGCATTTCATCTCGCTGGACCGGGTGATTCGCACCATGCGTGACACCGGGGCAGACATGCACGCCAATTACAAGGAAACGTCCCGGGGGGGCCTGGCCGTCGCCTTTGTGGAGTGCTGATGCCCCTGTGGCGCTTAACGCGCCAGCGTGCCTTTGAACAACCCGCGCAATTGCTCGTTGCCGGCATCGATCAGGTGGTTGTCGTCGAAATACAGCGGCACCCCACCCTTGGACCCCATGCATTTCCCATCAGGGCACAAGTACGGCACCGGGTCGATGACCTTGGCGTTGCACGTGGCCGCCGCCGTGTCCATGGCTGACAGCGCCAGGCGGTTGCGGGCCAGGTAACCCGCCAGTGGGGTTGAGATATCAGCCTTGATGCCCAAAACCCGCGCCTGCAGGTTCAACCCCTTGTAGACACTGAACGGCATTTCCGGGATGGGCTTGACGATGTACACAGGCCGGTGGCTTGCCAGCATGCAGACCGTGTCGGTGTACGCCTGGATGAACCGCTGCTTGAACGCACGGCTGCCTTGGTCCTGTACCCCCTCGAAGTACAGGCTGTAACCGCTGTGGCGACGCGGGTCGGTGTACAGCGCCGCGCGGCTGAACAGGAACAGCGGCACCCCCTGGTGCTCTGTTTGCAGTATCGCGAACTTCTCGGCATTGAACGCCTTGCAGTCGCGCTCGACCTCCTTGTTGTTCATCTGGAACTCGATCAGGGTAGGGCAGCCCGCGCGGGCCCAGCCAAGCGCTGCCTGATCGGTTTCCAGCATCAAGGCTGCCGCGGTTGACTGGGCATGGCTGTCACCCAGCAGAATGGCGGTGATTTCGCCAGCGCCCAACTGGCATTGCGAAGCGCCAAATGCGTTCGGTGTGCACTGCTGGGTATACAGCTTGCTTTCGTATTCCGGTTTTCCGTCCTGCTTGACCCAGCGCACCTGAGGGTTGTGCTTGACCGCAGAACCCAGCGCGCCGGCAGCGGCAACCACCAGCAGGCCCATGCCAACGTAGCGGGCAAGGCCCATGGCTGGCCGTGCCACTTTGCGTGTTCTGGCCTCGACGCCATAGTAGGAGAGCGCACCCAGGCCCACCGACAAGAGCATGGCGACCGTGGTCGCCAGCGGGTTGTCCAGCAGCCCGCAGGTATACAGAAACACCACCAGCGGCCAATGCCACAGATAGATTGAATACGAGCATTTCCCCAGAAACTGCAGCAACCGGTTGCGTGCGAACGCGCTGTTTGAGTTGGCCTGGATCACCAGCATGGCACCGGCAACGGGCACCAGGGCCAGGTAACCAGGCCAGGCAGCGTCGTGTGGCAGCAGCACCAGGGCGGCGCCAATCAGTGCCAGCCCTAGGGTTTCAGAGGCGGCCACCGCCCGCCCCGAAAGCTTCAGCGGGTACAGGTACACCAGCCCGCCGGCAATCATTTCCCACGCCCGGGTAGGCAACAGGAAGAACGAACCTACAGGGTGGCTGGCGCTGTAGGCCATTGAAGCCGCAAGGGAACAGGCCCCAAGGGCCGCCACCATCAGCTTCACCCTACTCAGGTTGCCCAGCTTGAACAGGGCCATGAGGATCAGCGGGTAGAGCAGGTAGAACTGCCACTCCACCGACAGCGACCAGGTGTGCAGCAGCCAGTTTTCCTGCAGTGGGGCGTCGAAGTAGCTGCCGTCCTTGGCAAAGTAGTGGTTGGACGTGAACAGCAGGCTTTCCTTGGTGGTGCGCAACAACTCCCGGTAGTCGTCCGTGGGCAGGAAGAAGTAACCGAACACGGCCAGCACCACGCACAGTGCGGCAAGCGCGGGAATGATCCGGCGCGCCCTGGCGGCATAGAAAGCGATGAGCGAGAACTGCCCGGCTTGCAGGCCAGTGGCGATGATGCGGGTCATGAGATAACCCGAGATCACGAAGAACACATCCACGCCAATGAAGCCCGCGCTCAGGCCTGCGGTCTTGAAGTGGTAGAGCACGACGGATATCACAGCCAACGCCCGCAAGGCGTTGATGTTCTTGTGGAACTGCATGGGTGAGGAATCCTGAACTAACCGGGGCAGCACTGCCCGCTTCCCTTTGAGCGCCCGCTGGGGTGGCGGTGCGTTTTTTTAGCGGGGCAGGTTAGCACAGGGCCTGCTGCACAGGGGGTTAACCGAGCGCTTCGCGCAGGCGGTACCAGAGCATGCCCATGGCCAACAGCGGCGAGCGCAGGGCTTTGCCGCCGGGGAAGGTGAGGTGGGGGACGGCGCTGAACACGTCCAGGCCCTGGCTGTGGCCCACGGCTATACCCTCGGCCAACAGCTTGGCGGTCCAGTGGGTCACGTTCAGCCCATGGCCCGAATAGCCTTGGGCGTAGTAGACGTTGGGGTGCTGGCGCAGCCGCCCCACCTGCGGGAACCGGTTGGCCGTGATGCCGATCATGCCGCCCCACTGGTAGTCGATACGCACGTTGGCCAGCTGCGGGAACACGTTGAGCACCTTGGGCCGCATGTAGGCGCCGATGTCCCGAGGGTCGCGCCCGGAGTAGTGGCAAGCGCCCCCGAACAGCAGCCTGCGGTCTGCCGTGAGGCGATAGTAGTCCAGGCCCACTTTCTGGTCGCACAGGGCCATGTTCTGCGGGATCAGGCTGGCTGCCAGCGCCTCGGGCAGCGGCTCGGTGGCCACCACATAGCTGCCGGCTGGCAACACCTTGCCGCTGAGCGTTGGCTCCAGGCCCTCCAGGTGGGCATTGCAACCCAGTACCAGGTGCTCCGCCTGCACGCGGCCGTAGGCGGTGTGCACGGTTACCCGTGGGCCGTGTACGATGCGCAGCACCGGGGTTTGCTCGAAGATCTGCACGCCAAGGCCTGTCGCCGCACGGGCCTCGCCCTGCACCAGGTCCAGCGGGTGCAGGTGGCCGGAGCCCATGTCGACCATGCCCCCGGCATAGCGATCGCTCGCCACGACCTCATGCAGGCGCTCGGCGCTGACCAGGCGGGTTTCGGGGCGATACCCCAGGCTGGCCAGGTCATCCTGCTCGGCGGCGAACGCTTCGAACTGGGCGGGGGTGTTGGCCAATTCGCAAAAGCCCCAGCGCAAGTCGCACGCGATGCCATAACGGGCGATGCGCTCGGCCACCAGGGTGACCGAATCGATGCCGGCCTGCTTCAGGTAACGCACGCCCTCCTGGCCCACATGCCGAGCAAAGCCCGTGACGTCATGGCCGATGCCACGGATCAGCTGGCCGCCGTTGCGCCCACTGGCCCCCCAGCCGATGCGCCGGCCTTCCAGCAGCACCACCGAAAGCCCGCGCTCAGCCAGCTCCAGGGCAGTGTTCACCCCGGTGAGGCCGCCGCCGACCACGCACACATCGGCGCTCAGGTCACCCGCAAGGCTGGGGTAGGGCGCCGGTTGCCGGGCGCTGGCGGCATAGTACGAGGCAGTGTGTTGGCTCTGTGCAGGCATGGGTATTCTCGGCTCAGCGGTTGGACTTGATCTTGGTCCAGGACCTGGTCATCAGGCGCATGATCTTCGGGCTCTGGGTGGTGGAGATGTACAGCTTGTCGAGCACCTCCTGCGGCGGATAGATCTCGGGGTTGTTTACCAAGGCTGCATCCATGAAGGCCTTGGCATCCGGGTTGCCGTTGGCGTACCCGACCGTGTCGCTGACCTTGGCGATCACCTTGGGGTCCATCAGGTAGTTGATGAAGGCGAGGGCCTGCTCCGGGTTGTTGGCATCCTTGGGGATGGCCAGCAGGTCGAACCAGAGGTTGCTGCCCTCCTTGGGGATGCTGTAGGCGATTTTCACACCGTTCTTGGCCTCGGCGGCGCGGTGGGCGGCCTGGAACACATCGCCGGAGTAGCCGAAGGCGATGCAGATGTTGCCGTTGGCGAGGTCAGACACGTATTTGGAGGAGTGGAAGTAGGTAATGTAAGGGCGCAGCGCCAGCAGGCGTGCTTCAGCCTTGGGGTAGTCGGCTGCATTTTCGCTGCGCGGGTTCATGCCCAGGTAGTTGAGCATCGCCGGGAACAACTCGTCCGGGGAGTCCATGAACGCCACACCGCACTGCTTGAGCTTCTTCAGGTTCTCGGGCTCGAACAGTACCGCCCACGAATCGATACGGTCTATGCCCAGGGCGGCCTTGACCTTGTCGACGTTGTAGCCGATGCCGTTGGTGCCCCACAGGTAGGGCACGGCATAGCGGTTGCCGGGGTCGTTCTGCTCCAGCAGTTTCAGCAACTTGGGGTCCAGGTGCTGCCAGTTGGGCAGCTTGCTGCGGTCCAGGGGCATGAACGCGCCGGCCTGGGCCTGGCGGGCCAGGAAGTGGTTCGAGGGCACCACCACGTCATAGCCGGTGCGCCCGGCCAACAGCTTGCCCTCCAGGGTTTCGTTGGAGTCGAACACGTCATACACCACCTTGATGCCGCTGCTGGCCTGGAAGTCGGCCAGGGTGGTGTCACCAATGTAGTCGGTCCAGTTGTACACGCTGACGCTGGATTCGGCGTGGCTGGTGGTGGCGAACAGCAGGGTGAGTGCAGCCGCCGTCAGGCTGTGCAGATGACGCATGGGAACACCTCGTTGGTCTTGTTGTTCGAAGTCGGTGTAGCGGGGCTGCGGCGCAGCCCCGGTGGCTCAGACGCTCAGCATCAGGAACTCGCGCTCCCACGAGCTGATGACCCGCTTGTAGTTTTCATGCTCGGCACGCTTGACCGCCACGTACCCCTGGACGAACTGCTTGCCCAGGTACTGCTGCACGGTTTCGCAGTCTTCCATGTGCTGCAGGGCGTCTTCGATGGTGATCGGCAGGCGCAGGTTGCGCCGCTCGTAGGCACGGCCCTGCACCGGTGCGCTGGGGTCGATCTGTTCGACCATGCCCAGGTAGCCGCACAGCAGGCTGGCCGCGATGGCCAGGTAAGGGTTGGCGTCGGCGCCGGGCAGGCGGTTTTCCACGCGCATCGACTCGGGGCTGGAGGTGGGCACCCGCAGGCCTGCGGTGCGGTTTTCTTCACCCCACTCCACGTTCACCGGTGCCGAGGTGTCTGGCAGGAAGCGGCGGAACGAGTTGACGTTGGGTGCAAACATTGGCAGCAGTTTGGGGATGTACTTCTGCAAACCGCCAATATGGTGCAGGAACAACGTGCTCATGCTGCCGTCGTCGTTGGCGAAAATCGGCTTGCCCGTGGCGATGTCCACCACGCTCTGGTGCAGGTGCATGGCGCTGCCGGGCTCGTCGGTGATCGGCTTGGCCATGAAGGTGGCGGCCACGTTGTGCTTGAGCGCAGCTTCGCGCATGGTGCGCTTGAACACCGTGATCTGGTCAGCCAGGTCCAGGGCGTCGCCGTGGCGGAAGTTGATCTCCATCTGCGCCGGGCCGTCTTCATGGATCAAGGTGTCCAGGTCCAGGCCTTGCAGCTCGCACCAGTCGTAGACATCTTCGAACAGGGGGTCGAATTCGTTGGCGGCGTCGATCGAAAACGACTGGCGGCCACTTTCGGCGCGGCCAGAGCGGCCCAGCGGTACCTGCAACGGTAAGTCCGGGTCTTCGCAGCGCTTGGTCAGGTAGAACTCCATTTCCGGGGCGACGATGGGCTGCCAGCCTTTGTCGGCGTAGAGCTTGAGTACTTTCTTGAGCACATTGCGCGGCGACAGCGCAATGGGGTTGCCTTGTTTGTCGAAGGTATCGTGAATCACGATCGCGGTGGGTTCGATGGCCCAGGGTATCTGGTAGACCGCGGTAGGGTCGGGGCGGCAGACCATGTCGATGTCGGCCGCGTCCAGCAGGCTGTAGTAGATGTCGTCATCCACGTAGTCGCCGGTCACGGTCTGCAGCAGCACGCTCTCTGGCAGGCGCATGCCACGCTCATGCAGAAACTTGGCGGTCGGGGCGATCTTGCCTCGGGCGATGCCGGTCAGGTCGCTGATCACGCATTCGACTTCGGTGATGCGATGTTCTTTCAGCCAGGCGGACAGCTGATCGAAAGGGGCGTTCATACAGACCTCTTGGTTGGGTTTTGGGCGGGTAGCAACGCAGGCAGGTGCTTCCCAGGTGACGCGCTGAGGGCTATCTTGGCGACTGATGACTGGGTGATCTATCCACTTTTACCACTTGCCAATGCACCAAAAGAGTGCAAACGGGATATTGCGTGACAACCGCCAATGCGATGCAGGTCCAGGCGTTCCACACCACCGACGTCACTGAGCAAGTGCGTGCCACGCCTGGCTGGCAGCAGCAGTACCGGCAGATGTCCCCGGGGCATTTCAATGGTGAGCTGCGCAGCCTGGGCCTCGATGGCGTGCAGGTGTACGAGGAGCGCCTCAATACCCGGGTGGAGCAGTTTTTCCGTGCGCCGCCGGGGTCACTGACGTTCTGTTTCGACCGCAGCGATGACAGCCTGTACCTGCTGAACGAGCACAGCCGCAACATCTGGATCACGCCCGAGAACTATCAGGAGGTGGCGGTGGTGTTCGACCAGGCCTTCCTGGCGCAGCAGGGGCTGCACCCATCGCGGCTGGACGGCCTGTACATGATGCCGCTGGGCAGCAGGCAGAACGCGTTATTCGGCAGTTGGCTCAGTGCCACATTGCGGCAACTGGCCGAAGCGGACTGCCCGCACCAGGCCCAGGCCCTGGCGCCGCAATTGCTGGAGGACTGCCTGTTCATTCTGGACAACGCCTGCCAGCGCCTGCAGGGCGCGGCCCTGGGCCGGCGTGACGAGGCGCGGGCGATCATGCGTTCGGTCAGTGAATGGGCAGCCGATTGCCCTGAAGAAACGCTCAACCTGGTGGAGCTGGCAGACGTGGCCGGGGTGTCGCTGCGCCAGTTGCAACAGGCGTTCCGCGCATTCACCGGTATGCCACCTGCACAATGGTTGCGCTTGCGCCGGCTCAATGGCGCCAGGCGCGACCTGCTGCGTGACAGTGGCGTCACGGTGGCAGAGGTCGCAATGCGCTGGTCGTTTTGGCATTTAGGAAGGTTTTCAGAGAGTTACAGGCAGTTGTTCAAGGAGTTTCCAAGCGAGACATTGAAGCGGGTGAGGGTGGGGATGGCCTGACAGGGGCCTGCATTCCCCCCTGAAAATTGCTATGGTGCCGCCCTGATCAACCCGAGGTGCCGATGTTCTATCTGCCTTTGTCTGGCGAACAGGCTGAGCGCCTCGCCAACGACGCCCCTGCCCACTTCCTGGCTACGGCCTCGCTGCTTCAGGCTGCGGCTGCCGTGTTCGTGCAGAACCTGCCGCGCCAGCCGGCTACGGCCACAGCAGACGCACAAGAGCGCAGGTTTGCCGAGGTGGTGCGTATCGCCAGCCAAGTCGAGGCCGCCGCACCTGGGCGTTTTCAAGGCCAGGTGCAGCAGCAGTTCGACCGCGAGGCGTTTGCCATGGGCCTGGGCATGCTGGGCGAGAATGGCATCGCCCTGCTGGCGGATGATGTGCCCTGCAGCGCCGACGAACTGCTCGATGCGCAGGGTGAGTGGCGGTTCCAGTTCGCCGACCTGTATCGCCAGCGTGTGACACCGCTGCACCCCGTGTACCTACCAGCCTTGGCCAGCGACCTGATGCTCAGTGACCAACAAAACCGGCTGTTGCGCGAGTTCCTTAGTGGCGTCGACGAATCGGTCGCCGTGCAGGGCTTCGCCGGTACCGGCAAGACCTTCCTGATCCATCAATTCGCTCGCCTGCTGGACCCCAAGCGCACCCTGCTGCTGGCCTTGACCGAAGGCCAGTTGCGCGCATTGCAGGCACGGGTGAAGGATGCCGCCGCGTACACCGCGCTCACCTTCGGGCAACTGGCCGACGAGCTGCTCAACCGCGACCTCACCAGCAATGGCTTCCGCCTGCGTGACGCTTACCGCACCAAACGGTCCTGGCGCCCCCAGGAGGCGCAGGTGGTGCGGTGGCTGGGGATTCCCGACATCGGCCCGCTGGCAGCCCGCGACGTGGTTGCGCTGTGCATACGGGCGGTACGCACCTTCTGTTACAGCGCCGACAGCCAGCTGCAACTGCACCATCTGCCCTTGGCCGGGGCGGGCACCACGCCTCTGGACCAGGAAGTGCTGCTGGAAAAGGCCCGCCTGTACTGGCAAGAGCTGATACGCCCATCGGCGCGGGACATCCAGCTGCCTCTTCGCGACTACCACCGGATCAAGCTGTTGTCGCTCACCGGCTACCTGATCGATCCACGCTACACCCACGTTATCGTCGATGAGGCCCACGAGCTGTCCGCGCCCATGCTGGCTGTGCTCGACCGCACCCCGCAGTCGGTCATCGCGCTGGGCGACGAGTTGCAGAACCTCAATGGCCTCAGCCCGCACCATGGCGGTTTCATCCGCCAGCGCTACATCGATCATTCGCTGCGTGCGGGCCCCGCCATGGACAACGTGCTCAACCCGCTGATTCAGGCGCACCCGGCGTCCATCCAGGCCGCGTTCAGCGGCAGTGCCGAGCACTACACCCGCGTCAGCTTCTTCGACACCGTGACGGTGCCGCAGCAGCCCACCGCCTTGATAGTCGATGACGAATGGGGGCTGTTCGGCTGGTTCCAGCGCTTGACCCACCAGGGCGTGCCCTTTGTGCTGCTGCCAAGTGCGCGCAAGGATTTCGAACTGTTCGTCGAAGACTGCATCGAGCTGTACCGCCATGGCACACGCCCGCGCCACCCCATGCTGTTCCGCTATGCCAGCTGGCAGGCACTGGCCCAGGACAAGGGCGACGACAAGGCGTTCATCGCGGTGCACAACATGCTGGGCAAAGGCTACACCCCAGCGCATTTCGCCAAGGCCAAAAGCCGCTACCGCTGGGACAAGGCGCCCACGTTGTTCCTGGGCCGGGTGCGGGATGTGAAAAACAGGGAGTTCGCCCGGGTGATGGTGTCGCCGGAGCTGATGGTGCCCCCGCAGGTGGCGGGTAATCGCCATGAGCGGGCACGCATGCTGGCGGGGTTGTACACCGCCTGTTCGCGCGCCCGGCACGAGTTGATCGTGCCAGGTGGGATGCTGGACTGGGTCAAAGACCAGGTTCGCGATTGAACATCAGGGGCTGTGCCACAGCCCCTGATGGAGAGGTCAGTTGCGGTCCAGCCAAACGGTTTGGGCGTTGGTGAATTCACGCACGCCGAAGTGTGACAGTTCACGGCCAAACCCGCTTTTCTTCACCCCGCCGAACGCCACGCGGGGGTCGGACGCGCAATAGCCGTTGATGAACACCGCGCCGGTATCCAGGGCCGTGGTCATGCGCTCGGCCAAGGCGTAGTCGGCGGTGTAGATGGTCGAAGCCAGGCCAAAATCGCTGTCGTTGGCCAGCTCCACCGCATGTTCCGCATCGCGGGCCGTGATGATGGCGGCCACCGGCCCGAACAGCTCCTGCTTGAAGGCAGTCATGTCCCGGGTAACGTCACCCAGCACCGTGGGTGCATAGACGTTGGCAACGCCCTCCACCTTACTGCCGCCCAGCAACAGCGTGGCGCCCTCCGCCAGGGTAGCCTGCACCTGGCCGTCCAGCTCATCACGCAGGTCATAGCGGGCCATCGGCCCGACGTAGGTGTCGTCCTGCAGCGGGTTACCGACCTTGAGTGCGCGGGTAGCTTCCACGAACTTGCGGATGAAGGCATCGGCGATGCCCTGTTCCACGATCAGGCGCTTGGCAGCCGCGCACACCTGGCCGGTGTTCTGGTAGCGGCCGATCACAGCGGCCTGCACGGCAGCATCCAGGTCGGCATCGGCCAGCACGATGAACGGGTCGGAACCGCCCAGCTCCAGCACGCACTTCTTCAAGGCAGCACCGGCTTGCGCGCCGATGGCCATACCGGCACGCACGCTGCCGGTCAGGGTGACCGCGGCGATACGCGGGTCGTTGATGGCGCGGGTAACCCCGTCCGGGGTCACGTTCAGCACCTCGAACACGCCGTCGGGCAGGCCGGCATCCTTGAACAACTTGCCCAGCAGGTAGGCGCTGCCCATCACGTTCGGGGCGTGCTTGAGGGCATAGGTGTTGCCGGCCAGAATGGCTGGCACGGCGCCGCGCAGCACCTGCCAGATGGGGAAGTTCCAGGGCATCACAGCCAGGATCGGCCCCAGCGGGCGATACTCGATACGGGCTTTCTCGACCTGGGTCGGTTCCGGGGCCAACATGGCCGGGCCGTGCTCGGCGTACCAGCGGCACAGGCCGACGCACTTGGCCACCTCGCCACGGGCCTGGGTGATCGGCTTGCCGATCTCACGGCTGATCATTTGGGCGAAGGTTTCTGCCTGGCGTTCCAGTGCGTCACCCAGCGCCAACAGGTATTCGCTGCGCTGAGCCAGCGATACCTGGCGCCAGTGCGCATAACCCACCTTGGCACGTTGCAGCGCCGCTTCCAGTGCGGCGTCGTTGTCGAACGGGTAGGCACCAATCTGCTCGCCGGTGAACGGGTCGAGGGAGATGGCGTGGGTCTGGCTGCTGATCGCACTCATGGCAAGGATCTCTCGCTGTTATTAGGCAGTGGAGCCAGACTAGCGGGCTAGGGGTTTAATGAAAACTGAATAATAATGAGCGAAACATTCACGTTTGGAGAATGCAGTGGACCTGGTGCAACTGGAAATTTTCAAGGCTGTGGCGGAGCAGGGCAGCATCAGCGCTGCCGCCCAGCACATTCACCGTGTGCCGTCCAACCTCACCACACGTATCAAGCAGTTGGAAGAAGACCTGGGCGTTGACTTGTTCATTCGGGAAAAAAGCCGCCTGCGGCTGTCACCCGCTGGCTGGAACTTCCTCGAGTACACCCGCCGCATTCTCGACCTGGTGCACGAAGCCCGTGCTGCGGTAGCGGGTGAAGACCCCCAGGGCACCTTTGCCCTGGGTTCGCTGGAAAGCACTGCAGCGGTACGTATTCCGGCGCTGCTGGCCGCTTATAACCAGCGCTACCCCAAGGTGGACCTGGACCTGTCCACCGGGCCCTCGGGCACCATGCTCGAGGGGGTGCTGTCGGGGCGGCTGGTGGCTGCATTTGTCGATGGCCCCATCCTGCACCCCACGCTCGAGGGGATGCCGGTGTTCGAAGAGCAAATGGTGATCATCTCGCCACTCAATCACCCACCGGTCACCCGGGCCCAGGATGTGAATGGCGAAAGCATCTACGCCTTTCGCGCCAACTGCTCCTACCGGCACCACTTCGAGAACTGGTTTGTGCAGGACCAGGCGGTGCCAGGCAAGATCCACGAGATGGAGTCCTACCACGGCATGCTGGCGTGCGTCAGTGCAGGCGCAGGGTTGGCCATGATGCCGCGCACCATGCTGGACAACATGCCCGGGTGCAGCACGGTGAGCGCATGGCCCATGTGTGAAGACTTCCGCTACCTCAAAACGTGGCTGGTGTGGCGGCGGGGCACCGTGTCGCAGAGCCTGAGCGCATTTGTGAAATTGCTTGAGGAAAGTAGTACAACCAGCTGATTTGAATGAATTATTTTTCAAACATCAGGTCTGGTGACTTGGCCACTCGTTCTTCAGGGAAGTTTTTTGGCGTCAATGATGGCATTTTCCTTTCTTCTTCCTGAACAAGTGGACAATAATCAGGAAAGTATTACTTGTTGTGACCAAGAAAAGCTTAATGGTCACCCCATATTTCGAGGGGCCAAAGCCCCCGTTTGCCGTGTACACCATCAGGAGATGTCGTCGATGAAAACCCGTATTGCAGCGTCGCTCGCCGCCGCTTTGCTTGCGTTTGCGGGGGCCAACCTGGCCCAGGCCGCGCAGATTTCCGGCGCTGTAGGCGCGACTAGCCAAGGCGACATGACCTACCGCATCGGCTTGTCCTTCGACTGGGACAAGAAGTGGCTGGAGAGCAGTGTCGGCCACCTGACCGGCTACTGGGATGCCGGTTACACTTACTGGGAGGGCGGTGACGCCAGTGGCGCGCACTCCCTGTCGTTCGCCCCGGTGTTCACCTACGAGTTCAGCGGCTTCACCTACACCCCTTATATCGAGGCGGGCATCGGCGTCGCGGCCTTCTCCAAGACCAACGTGGGTGACCAGCACCTGGGTTCGTCGTTCAACTTCGAAGACCGCATCGGCCTGGGCCTGAAACTGCCGTCGGAGCAGAAGGTCGGCATCCGTGCCATTCACTACTCCAACGCCGGCATCAAGCAGCCCAACGACGGTATCGAGTCGTACTCGCTGTTCTACAGCAAGGGCTTCTGATACCAGGAGCCAGGCCGGTGGGTGGCTCGCTGTCCACAGGCCTGGTGCACCTTAGAACGTGTAGGCAACCCCGGCCTGCAACGTACGCGGTGCCCCCGGGTACACGTAGCTGTTGAATGAGCCTTCGTCGTAGCCTTTGTTGAACACGTTCTTCAAGTCCAGGTTCACACGTACGTGCTCGTTGACCTTGTAGAAGCTCAGCAAGTCCACCACGTTGTAGTGCTCCATGGTGTACGTGGTTGCGGCAGTCTGCCCGGCGCGGTCATCCACGTATTTCACGCCCACACCCAGCCCCAGGCCCTTGGCCACGCCGTCCTGGAATTCGTAGGTGTTCAGCAGGCTGAAGGTGTTGCGCGGGATGTTGGCCAGTCGCGTGCCCGAGGGCAGGGTGGTGTCCTTGGTGACCTCGGCATCCACATAGGAATAGCCGCCGATCACCCGCCATTCCGGGGTCAGGTTGCCGGCCACGTTGATATCCAGGCCACGGCTGCGGACCTCACCGGCCGCCACCTTGAAGGTGCCGGTCGGGTCGTTGGGATCGTTGGCCAGCACATTTTCCTTCACGATATGGTAGATCGCCGCGTCGACGCTGAGCTGCCGGTCCAGCGCTTCCCACTTCACGCCCAGCTCGTAGGACTTGCCTTTTTCCGGGTCGAAGCCGCCGCCGCCACTGGCAGGGGTGCCGGTGTTGGGTTTGAACGACCGCGCCGTGTTGGCATACACCGCCACGGTGTCAGTCAGGTCGTAGAGCAGGCCCAGACGGGGTGTGACGCCATTTTCGCCCTTGCTGAAATCGCGGTTGGTCGGCAGCTTGTCGTCATAGTCATGCTCGAAGCGCTCGAAGCGTACGCCGGCCAGGGCCTTCAGGCGGTCGGTGAGGGCAACCTGGTCCTGGATGAAGAACGCCCAGGTCTGCAGGTTTTCCTTGTCCCAGGTGGTGGTGCGGGTGAGCGCGGGGCGTGGCTGGCCCAGCACGGGGTGGTAGATATCGATCGGGTAGGTGCCATCTTTTGCCGACGAGCGCTGGATGATCGAGTTGTAGTCGTAATTTTCGTACTCCACGCCGGTCAGCAGCGTGTGGCTGAACGTGCCGGTGTCGAAGTGCCCGGTCAGGTTCAATTGCCAGTCGCGGTCGGTCCACTCCAGCTTGCGGTAGTTGAAGTTGCGCTGCAGGGTATGGCCGTCGGCGGGAGCCTTGTTGGCCTCTACTGCGTTGCCCTTCAGGCTGCCGTCCAGAAACTGGAAACCACCAGCCAGGGTCCAGTCGTCGTTGAGCAAGTGCTCGAAGCGGACCTGGGCCATGTTGTTGTCGTTGTGCAGCAGGTTGTCGCTGCCTTTTTCCCAGATGTAAGTGTCACGCGAGGCGCTGCGCGTCTGCGTGCCATAGCGGGTGAGGCCACGGTCCAGCGGGTGGTTGTTGCGCATGAAGTCGCCTTCGAAGACGATCTTGGTGCTGTCGTTCACCTGCCAGCTCAGCACTGGGGCCACGTCGTAGCGCTCGCTCTGCACATCGTCGCGGAAGCTTTCACCCCCTTCGCCCAGCACGTTCAGGCGGTACGCCAGGGCGCCGTCCTGGCTCAGTGGCCCAGTGGCGTCCAGCGTAGCGCGGTGCATGCCCTGGTCATCCACCTGGGTGCCCAGGGTTACTTTCGGGTCTGCCAGCGGCTGCTTGCTGACCACATTGAAAGTGCCGCCAGGGTCGCCACGGCCATACAGGCTGCTGGCCGGGCCGCGGATGACCTCCAGGCGCTCGACGGTGTTGGCGTCTGGCGCGTTGGGGTAGCCGCGGTTGATCGGGAACCCGTTGCGATAGAACTCGCCGGTGGTAAAGCCGCGAACGGTAAAGGTGGTAAGGCCCTGGCCACCAAAGTTGTTGGCCCGGCCCACGCCGCCGGCGTAGTCCAGGCCATCTTGCAGGCGGGTGGCACCGGTGTCCTGCAGCACATCCTTGGGTACAACGCTTAGCGACTGTGGCGTGTCGTGCAAGGCGGTGTCGGTGCGGGTGGCGCTGGCTGAGCGGCTGGCCTTGTAGCCGTCCACCGGGCCGTCAGCCCGCTCGCTGTCGGCGCTACCGGTGATGCTCAAGGCCTGGAGTTCGATCTGGGCCGCGTCACCCGGGGCACCCGGTGCGGCAGAAGTCAGGGGGGAAATGGCATGAAGTACACAAAGCGAAACGAACGTGCGACGCATCGACAGTACGGTCCTGAAAGAGGGCAGTGAAGTGGAAGTTATAACTGCGCCGCGAAAGTACTACGAATCATTATCAAATGCATTATTTAGTTACACGATGTCGCTTTTGGATCAGCAGGCCCCGGCCATCCACTTGGCCAGGCCATGTCGGCCACTCACACCCAGCTTGGCGGTGGCGCGCTTGAGGTAGGTTTCCACCGAGCTGTTCTTCACATTCAGGCGCTGGGCCATTTCTGGCACGGTGCCCCCGGTGAGCAGGCCCAGGCACACTTCCTGCTCCCGCACCGACAGCCTCACCGCTTCCTGGCTCAATCGCTCGGCAAAGGCCTTGCGCAGCGCAGTGGGTTCCGAATCGTTCTGCGTGCTACCTGGAGGGCGAATGCTGTGGTCCAGCAACTGGCCATGGTGTTCCACCAGGGGCAGCAAGGTTTCGCAAAGGTTCTTGAGCTGTGACAGGTCGCCGAGGGAGAAGGCCGGCTCGCTGGGCTGCCGGTGAAAGCTGATGACCCAGCGCTTGCTGCCACTGCAGGACACCACATGGCACTGGTGGCTGCTGTGCTGCTGGCAGCTGCCGTGCGAAGCCTTGAACTCGATCAGCAGCGGGTCGTGCATCTGCCGGATGCGTTGCAGCAGCGGCTGACGCAAGCGGCGGCCACTGTGCTGCACAGGCTCCAGCCCGGCGCTGCCCAGTACCTGGATAGTGCTGGGCTCGGCCTGGGGCAGGTCGAGTGTCCATTCACTGAGCTCCAGCCAGTGCACGCACACCTGCGCCTGCACCAGCCGCAGCATCTGCCCGGCAAAGCCGGCGCCACCGGTGCCGGCGATGAGTTCGCCCAACTGCAGGTACAGTTGCGGGTCGGGGCGTTGTTCGCGGGGGCTGCTCAGCATCATGTCTGTTTTCCTGTAGCCAAAGGTTTGCGGCAGGTGCGCGCTCAGGCGTTCCTCGACGTTGGGGCGGATGTGTGGTTGGCACCTATTCAAGCCCGCCAGGGCCTGGGCGTCTGTAATGGGAATCGGGGACAGAAAATGCCATGGTCTGCCGCTGATGAAAGGCCGGGCCCAGCGTGCGGCAACCTGTGAGGTTGCAAGATGCCAGCATTTTGACGTCAGAACTGCGACGGTTGCGACCGGATCGCGACGCATACGGTATGCCGTGCGCCATCACACGCGCAGGGTTATAGCCAATGTCCTACACAACATTAAGCCAACGGCTGCAACTGGCCGGATGTCCGGGTTTAACAGGCCATACAATGCGCAGGGCCAGTGGTTGAATCGGCGGATGATCAATCAGAAGGACCTGCCGAATCATGCCCGTCGCCGACACTTTCGACCTGACCGTTGCCCAGCAGGACATCTGGCTGGACCAGCTCAGCCACGGGCCTTCGCCGTTGTACAACATTGGCGCCTACCTGCATGTGCACGGCCCGGTGGACCAGGCACGGCTGGAGCAGGCCATTGCGCACTTGGCGCGGCTGCACGATGGGCTGCGGGCTGCACTGGTCTCCGACCAGGGCATCGCGCGCCAGTGCTTTGCCGGCGCCACGCCTGTGCGCTTTGCAGTGGATGACGTGCAGGCCAGCCAAGACCCGCTGCAGGCAGCACGCGCCCTGTTACAGGGCTGGATGCAAACGCCTTTCGAACTGGGCACAGCGCCTCTCTGGGGGGTGATGCTGGTGCGCATCGACGAGCATCAACACCTGTTGGCGCTCAAGGCGCACCACCTGGTGCTGGACGGCTGGGGTGTCGATCAATGGTTCAAGCAGCTTGCCCACCTGTACCGGCAGCTTGAACTGGGCCAGCCCCTGCCGGGCAGCGCACCGTCCTACACAACCTTCATCGAAGACGATGCCCGCTATCAGGCCTCTGCGCGCCACGCCAAGGACCGTGCCTACTGGCTGGCCCGGTACGCAAGCCTGCCCGACCCGCTGTTGCAACCCCGCCGACAACCTGCGCACGCCCCCTCGCCGAGTGGCGCGCTGGAACTGGCGTTTGCCCCAAGCCTGCTGGCACGCATGCGCGAGTTGGCCGCGCCGCTGAACGCCTCGCCATTCCACGTATTGCTGGCCGCGCTGCACGTATGTGTGAGCCGCACTTGGCAACGCGATGAATGGGTGGTGGGCTTGCCTGTGCGCAACCGCAGCAATGCACAGTTCAAGGCCACGCTCGGGCTGTTCACGCAAGTGAGCGCATTGCGCATGGGCTTCGGTCGCGCGTTGGCGTTTTCGCCGTTGGTCCAGGGCATTGCCGAGGCGCTGAAACAGGACTTTCGCCATCAACGCTACGCCCTGAGCGCGTTGCAGCGCGAGCTGGCCGTTCAACCTGGCGGGCGAGCACGGCTGTTCGAAGTGCTGGTGTCGTTTGAGGAGGACACCAACGCCCTGTGCATCGGTGACACCGCCAGCCATACCGTGATGATCAGCAACGGCCATGAACCTGCACCGCTGAGTATTCACCTGCGCTGCAACACCCACACCGGCGCAGCGCGCCTGCACTTGGTGCATGACCGCGCATGGCTGGCGGACGACGAAGTGCAGGCCCTGGCGGCGCGTCTGCTGCATGTGCTGGAGCAGGGCCTGGCCCAGCCGCAACTGGCGGTGGCTGCGTTCGAGGTGCTGACCGAGGCAGATCAACACAGCCTGCGGCGCTGGAACGACACGGGGCGCACGTTGGCCGCAGGCGACGCGGCGTTGATCCAGCGGCGCATCGAGTGGCAGGCCAACACCCGCCCGCACACCATTGCTGCGCGCTTCGGTGAACACCAACTGAGCTATGGCGAACTGGACCACCGGGCGACCGTGCTGGCCCAGCACCTGGCAAGCCTGGGCGTCACCCCCGAGCAGCGGGTGGCGGTGGTGGGCCAGCGCGGGCTGGACACCTTGGCAGGGCTGCTGGCGGTGCTCAAAAGCGGGGCTGCCTACGTACCGATCGACGCCACTCACCCCACAGAGCGCATCGCCTACCTGTTGCGCGACAGCGCGCCGCAGGTGGTGCTGACCCTGTCGCGCTTCAGTGAACGCCTGCCTGCCCATGGCCGGCCGCAGATCGAGTTGGACCGGTTTGCCTGGCAGGGCCAGCCCGCCGCCGGCTTCAGGTTCCTGCCGCAGTCACCCGAGCACTTGGCCTACGTCATTTATACCTCCGGCTCGACCGGGCAACCCAAAGGCGTGATGGTGGAGCAACGCATGCTGGCCAACCTGGTCGATTGGCATTGCAGCCGCTTCGACCTCGGCCCAGGTCGCCATCAGTCCAGCGTCGCCGGCTTTGGCTTCGACGCCATGGCCTGGGAAACCTGGCCGGCACTGTGCTGCGGGGCGACCTTGCACCTGGCGCCTGTGCGCGACGGCGCCGAAGACATCGATGCATTGCTCGCCTGGTGGCGTGCCCAGCCACTGGACGTGAGTTTTCTGCCAACCCCCGTGGCCGAGCACGCCTTTGCCCAAGGCCACCCGCACCCGACCTTGCGCACCCTGCTGGTGGGGGGCGACCGCTTGCGCCGTCTTGGCCGCGAGCGCGGCTACCAGGTGATCAACAACTACGGCCCCACCGAAACCACGGTGGTGGCGACGTCGGGCCTGGTAGTACCCGGCGGCCCGTTGCACATTGGCGGCCCGGTGGCCAACACCCGGCTGTACGTGCTGGATGCGCAGCGCAACCTGCTGCCGGTTGGCGCGGCCGGTGAGTTGTACATCGGTGGCGAGGGCGTTGCCCGTGGCTACCTGAACCAGCCGCAGATGACCGCCGAGCGTTTTCTGCACGACCCGTTCAGCCCACAGCCGGGGGCGCGTATGTACCGCACCGGCGACTGGGTGCGCTGGCAGCCCGACGGTGCTTTGCAGTACCTGGGGCGCAACGACGACCAGGTGAAGATCCGCGGGGTACGGGTAGAGTTGGCCGAAATCGAGGCGGCGCTGTGCAGCCACGCGGCAGTGGGCGAAGCAGTGGTCATGCTGCGTGAAGGCCAGTTGCAGGCCTGGTTCATGGCAGACCAGGCGGTCGCGCCCCGCGAATTGCATGATCACCTGCGTGACCGCCTGCCCGTCGCGTTGCTACCGGCGGCCTACGTGCGCATTGCTCGCTGGCCGTTGACAGCCAACGGCAAGCTGGACCGGCGCGCTTTGCCGGCAGCAGACGAAGCGGCCAGCGTACGGCGTGAACATGAGCCGCCGCAGGGCGAGGTTGAGTGCTGCCTGGCACAGTTATGGGCCGAGCTGTTGCAGGTTGAACGCGTGGGCCGGCGTGACCACTTCTTCGAGTTGGGCGGCCACTCGCTGCTTGCGGTGCAATTGATCGAACGCATGCGTCAGCTCGGCCTGCAAGCCGATGTGCAGGTGCTGTTTGCGCAATCCACCCTGGCCGCGCTGGCGGCCAGCGCTCGCCCCAGCGACACCGTGGCCACGCCGGCGCCCGCCGTCCCCGCGGGCTGCCAGCGCATTACCCCGCCGATGTTGCCGCTCACCTCCCTGAGCCAGGCCGCCATCGACCACATCGTGGGCACCGTGCCGGGCGGCGCCGCCAATGTGCAGGAAATCTACCCCCTGGCGCCCTTGCAGCAGGGGCTGCTGTACCACCATGTGACCGATGCGCGGGACCCGTACCAGCAGCAGGCGCTGTTTGCCTTCACCACGGCCGAGCAGTTGCAGGCGTTCGCCGAGGCGCTGCAGCAGGTCATCGACCGCCACGACATCCTGCGCACCAGCCTTGTCTGGGAAGGCCTGCAGGCACCCCAGCAGGTCGTGTGGCGATCCGCCCGCTTGCCGGTGCAGCATTGGCACGGACCGGCTGAACGGTTGCGCAGCCACTTTGACCCACAGCTACAGCCGTTGTCGTTGCTGGCAGCGCCCATGATGGCCCTGGTGTATACCGAGGATGCCGCGCAAGGCCGTTGGCTAGGCCTGCTGCGCTTTCATCACCTGGTCAACGACGCGGTTTCGCTCCAGGTGCTGCTGGGCGAACTGCGCGCCTGCATGGCCGGGCAGGCGCAACAGTTACCAGCGCCGGTGCCCTACCGCGACTACGTTGCCGTCAGCACCCGCCCGGAGCGCCAGGCCGCCCATGAGGCGTTTTTCCGCAAGCAGCTAGCCGAGCGCCAGCCGCAGCCACCTTTGCAAGGGTGGGGCGGGGCAACGCTGGACGAACAGGACGTGGAAAGCCGCACCCTCGACCTGCAGCCTGAACTGATCGCTGGGCTGCGCCTGCAATCCCGTAGGCACGGTGCCAGCCTCGCCAGCCTACTGCACCTGGCCTGGGCCCAGGTGCTGGGTAGCCTCGGCGGCCGCGACCAGGTGGTGCTCGGCACCGTGTTGCTGGGGCGCAGCATGGCCGGGCCCGGCGCCGACCGTGCCATGGGCATATTCATCAACAGCCTGCCGCTGTGCGTCCAGCTGGCCGACCGCTCGCCCCAGCAGGCGCTGAGCGATACCCACGCGGGCTTAGCGGCGTTGCTTGCCCATGAAGATGCACCGTTGATCCTCGCCCAGCAATGCAGTGGCCTGCCCGCGGGCACGCCGCTGTTCGACAGCCTGGTGAACTACCGCCAGGGCGGCGTGGGCTTCGGCCAGGTGCTGCCCGGGGTGGAACTGGTGGAGGCCAGCGAAGTGCACAGCCACGGTTTGGTACTGACCGTGGATGACCTTGGCGATGCGTTGCAACTGGCCGTGCGGGCGCCCTGTGCCCTGGGTGCACAGCGGGTACTGGGCTTTCTGCTCGAGGCCTTGGGCCAGCTCAACCACGCCCTGGCATGCCAGGACACCGCCGGGCTGCACACGCTGTGCCCGATTCCGGAGGGCGAACTGCAACTGCTGCTGCACGGTTTCAATGACAGCGAGGACCGCAGTAGCCCGTATGGCCAGACCCTGCCTGCATTGTTCGAGGCGCAGGTCCAGCGCACCCCCGATGCCATCGCCGTACAGGACGAGCAAGGCAGCCTGAGCTACCAATGTCTGAATGAACAGGCCAACCGGCTGGCCCATCATCTTATCGCATTGGGTGTGGGCCCGGACCGTCGGGTGACGGTGTGTATAGAGCGTGGCATCTGCCTGATGGTGGCCTTGCTCGGGGTGATGAAGGCGGGCGGTGCCTACGTGCCGCTGGACCCGGAATACCCTGAAGAGCGCCTGCGCTTCATGCTGCAGGACAGTGAACCGCTGGTTGTGCTGGTACAGGGCGCTACCCGTGGCTTGTTCAGCAACGCGCCGTGCCCCGTGCTGGACCTGGGCACGGATGGCTGGCAAGCCAGCGCAGTCGGCAACCCGCAGGTGGCGGGCCTGGGGCCCAGGCACCTGGCCTATGTGATGTACACCTCAGGCTCGACCGGTACCCCCAAGGGCGTGATGATCGAACACCGCGGCCTGTGCAACCTCATGCACTGGGGCTCGCACATTCGCCCACCACGGCCGGGCGACGCGTTATTGCAACGAGCGCCGTGCACCTTCGACGGCTCGGTGTGGGAACTGTTCTGGCCGCTCACCGCCGGGTTGCGCCTGGTACTGGCCCGCCCGGATGGCCATCGTGACCCGGCCTACCTGGTAGCGCTGGTGCAGGCCAGGCAGGTGACGGTTGTCAAGTTCGTACCCGCGCTGCTGCACCCGTTTCTGGAACAGCCCGGCGTGGAGCGTTGCACCAGCCTGACCGATATTTTCTGTGGTGGCGGCGACCTGACCGTGGCCTTGCTGCGCAGCGTCCGCCAACGCCTGCCCAAGGTACGGGTGCACAACGTGTACGGCCCCACCGAGGCAACGGTGGACAGCACCGCCTGGACCTTGCACCCCCACGAACCCGTACCCGAGCAGGCGCCGCCGATCGGCAGGGCGATTGCCAATACCCGTTTGTACGTGCTCGATGAACATGATCGCCCGGTACCGGTGGGGGCGGTGGGGCAGCTGCACATTGGCGGGGTTGGCGTGGCGCGCGGCTACCTGGGGCTGGCGCAGTTGCAGGCCGAGCGCTTCATCGCCAGCCCGTTCGTCGACGGCGACCGGCTGTACCGCACGGGTGACCTGGTGCGCTACCGAGCCGATGGCCAGCTGGACTTCATCGGGCGCAATGATTTCCAGGTCAAGTTGCGTGGTTTGCGCGTGGAGCTGGGAGAGATCGAAACGTCCCTGGCGGCCCACCCCGCAGTGGACCAGGCGGTGGTGCTGATGCGCGATGAGCGCCTGGTGGCGTATTTCACCTGCCGCCCCGGCACGTCGGCACCCGCCCTGGCCGTACTGCGCAGCCACCTGTTGGGGTGCATGCCCGAGTACATGGTGCCCCAGGCGTTCGTGGCGTTGGCGCGCCTGCCACTGAGTGCCAACGGCAAGCTGGACCGCGCTGCATTGCCAGAACCGGATGCGCACGCGGTGATCAGCCGCGCCTACCACGCGCCGCAGGGGGAGGTGGAAGCAGCGCTTGCAGCGATCTGGGCCGAGGTGCTGAAAATCGAGCAAGTCGGCCGGGATGACAACTTCTTCGAGTTGGGCGGGCACTCACTGCTGGCGGTCGGCCTGGTCGCACGCATGCGCCAGGCCGGCTTGCACGTCGATGCAAGGACCTTGTTCAGCCGACCTACCTTGTCGGGCCTGGCAGCCAGCACCCGGCCGGAACAGGAGCAGGCCGTGATCCCGGCGACCACTATCCCCAGCCTGGGCAAGCGCAGGCGCCTGTGACATCTGCTTAGGCAAACCAGGCGATCGCGCGCGTCTGTCACAGGCGTTACTGGCCCGAAACAAACGTAGGAGCGAGCGTAGCTCGCGATGCGCCGCGCGGGCGGCGCTCGATCTTACAAGCGCCGCCCCCGCCACGACGCACACCTCTCCGCGCCCACCCCATAAGGCATATCCCCTTTGTCCCCGCTTCCCATGTCAGACCGCCCAGTCACGATCCATTAGCGTGTCGGCCACTACCCATTCCAGGCAAAGCAGGATGCTTACCGATGCACTTCAGCGAACTGATGGCTGCTCTTTCCACCCGTGCAATCCGACTCCAGCGTGAAGACCAGGACCTGATCGTCCTGGGCGACGACGAAACCCTGGACGACCAGCTGTGGGAGGCGCTGTCGCGGCACAAGCCGGCGTTGCTGGAGATGCTTGCGTCACAGGATGACGACTGGCTCAGCCCGGCCTTGCGCATCACCCCCGACATGCTGCCGCTGGTCACGCTGGAGCAATCGGCCATCGACCGCATCGTCGACAGTGTGCCGGGCGGTGCTGCCAATGTGCAGGACATCTACCCGCTGGCTCCCCTGCAGCAGGGCATGCTGTACCACTACCTGTCTGCCACTGATGGCGACCCCTACCTGTCACAGGTGCAACTGCGCTTTGCCAGCAAGGCCCACCTGGACGCATTCGCCCACGCCCTGCAGTGGGTCATCCAGCGCCACGACATACTGCGCACTGCGCTGCACTGGGAATACCTGGACGCGCCCGTCCAGGTGGTATGGCGCGAAGCCGCGCTGGTGCGCGAGGCGTTGCCGTTGAAGGGGCCGGATGCCCTGGCAAGCCTTTGCGAGCGCTTCAACCCACGCCGTTATCGCCTCGACCTGCGGCAGGCGCCATTGATGCAACTGGCCCATGCCCAGGGTGAAGGTGACCAATGGATCGGCCTGCTGATGTTCCATCACGTGATCATGGACCACACCGCGCTGGACATCGTACGCCGGGAAATCCAGGCCCACCTGGCAGGGGCCGAGGCCCAGCTAGCGCCGCCCATGCCATTTCGCAACGTGCTGGCGGCTTCGCGCCAGGCGCTGGATGAGCAGGCCCATGCCGGGTTCTTCGAAGCCATGCTGGGTGATATCGACGAGCCCACCCTTGCATTCGGCGTGCAGGCCAGAACCGATCAGCCTCTGCAGCAGGCGCGCCTGACCCTGCCAGCCACCCTGGCGCAACGCCTGCGCAGCCAGGCCCGGCAGCTGGGTGTCAGCCCTGCCAGCGTGCTGCACCTGGGCTTTGCCCGGCTGGTCGGCCAGTTGTCTGGCCGCCAGGCCGTGGTGTTCGGCAGCGTCCTGCTCGGGCGCATGACCACCGGCGAGGGCGGCGAGCAAGCGCTGGGCATGTTCATCAATACCCTGCCATTGCGCATCGACCTGGGGGCACTGGGCGTGCGCGACGGGCTGCTGGCTACCCATAAGCGTCTGTGCGGCCTGCTGGCCCATGAACAGGCCTCGCTGGCACTGGCCCAGCGTTGCAGCGGCGTGGCCGCACCGGCGCCGCTGTTCAACAGCATGCTCAACTACCGCCACAGCGACGCCGGTGATGCTGACGAGATCATCCCCGTAGCGCCAGGCATCGACATCGTCGGCGCTGAGGAACGTACCGACTACCCGCTGACCGTTAGCGTGGATGACCTGGGTGAAGACCTGCGCCTGACCGTGCAGAGCCTGCCTGAGTGGGGCGCGCACCGCCTGTGCGGGCAATTCCAGCAGGTACTGACCAGCCTGGTGGACGCCGTGGAGCAGGCGCCAGATGCACAACTGCAGTGCCTGCCGGTACTGCCGCATGGCGAGCGTGAGCAGGTGTTGCGCCGGTTCAACGACACGGTCAGCGTGTATCCCCAGGGCAATACCGTGCACGCGCTGGTCGAGGCCCGCGCAGCCCAGGTGCCGGCCGCCCTGGCGGTGGTCCAGGGCGATCAGGCGCTTACCTATGCGCAGCTCAACCAGCAGGCCAACCAGCTGGCCAACCGCTTGATGGCGTTGGGTGTAACCGTCGGCGACCGTGTCGCCCTGTGCCTGCCGCGCAATTGCAACAGGCTGGTCGGCGTGCTGGGTGTGCTCAAGGCCGGCGCTGCCTACGTGCCGGTAGACCCCGGCTACCCCGCCGACCGCATCGCCTACCTGCTGGCAGACAGCGCGCCGGCCTGGGTGCTGGCAGAGTCCACGCTGGCAGGCCTGCCGGCAGAGGTGCCGCGCCTGAACATGGACCACGCCGACACCTACGCGGCTAACGAGGCCAACCCACAGGTGCCCGGGCTGGACGCCCAGCAACTGGCTTACCTGGTGTACACCTCAGGCTCCACAGGCCATCCCAAGGGCGTGATGATCGAACATCAGGCCTTGGCCAACCTGGTGCATTGGCATTGCCACGCATTCGCCGTAGGCGCAGGCGCCCATGTCTCGAGCGTTGCCGGTTTCGGCTTCGATGCCTTTGCCTGGGAAGCCTGGCCGGCCCTGTGTGCCGGCGCCACCTTGCACCTGCCACCGGCGCACATCGGCAACGAGCACGTGGAAGAACTGCTCGACTGGTGGCTGCAGCAACCCCTTACCGTCAGCTTTCTGCCCACCCCTGTGGCCGAGCAGGCGCTTGGCCGCGACCAGCAGCACGCCACCTTGTGCACCCTGCTGGTAGGCGGTGACCGGCTGCGCCAGTTCGACCGCGACCCAGGCTTTGCCCTGGTCAACAACTACGGCCCGACGGAAGTCACCGTGGTGGCTACCTCCGGCCAGGTGCAACCAGGCGGCGCGCTGCACATGGGTACGCCCATCGCCAACACCCGTGCCTACGTGTTGGACACGGGCCTGCAACCGGTGCCCGTTGGGGTAGTGGGCGAGCTGTACCTGGGCGGTGCCCAGGTAGCGCGTGGCTACTTCAACCGCCAGGCCCTGACGCAGGAGCGGTTCATGGCCGACCCGTTCAGCGAACAGGCCAACGCACGTCTATACCGCACGGGCGACCTGGTACGCTGGAACGCGGACGGCACGCTGGACTACGTGGGCCGCAATGACGACCAGGTCAAGATCCGTGGCGTGCGTGTGGAGCTGGGCGAAATTGAAGCCACCTTGAATGCGCAACCCGGCGTGAGCCAGGCTGTGGTGTTGGTGCGCGACGGGCGCCTGCTGGCCTGGTACACCCAGGCACAACCGCTTGACCCTGCGGTGCTACGCGACGCCTTGCAGGCCAGCCTGCCTGGGCACATGGTGCCGCAGGCCTTCATCGGCCTGGATGAACTGCCGCTGACCAGCCATGGCAAACTCGACCGCCGGGCGCTGCCAGACCCTGACACAACAAGCCTGGCCAGTGTCGCCTTCACCGCGCCGCTTACCCCAACCGAAGTCGCGATGGCTCAGGTATGGGCCGAGGTGCTGGGCGTGGAGCGGGTAGGGCGGCATGACAATTTCTTCGAGCTGGGCGGCCACTCGCTGCTGGCTGTAACCCTGGTCGAACGCCTGCGCCGTGCAGGCATGGCCATAGACGTGCGTGTGCTGTTCGCCCAGCCCACCGTGGCAGCGCTGGCGGCAGTGGTGGGGGCAAGCCAGGAAGCCCAGGTGCCGCCCAACCGCGTACCCGAGCAGGCCACCCACATCACCCCGGACATGCTCAGCCTGATCCAGCTAGACCAGGCGGCCATCGACCGCATCGTCACCGTTGTGCCCGGTGGTGCATGCAACGTGCAGGAAATCTACCCCCTGGCGCCGTTGCAGCAGGGTGTGCTGTACCACCACCTGAGCGCCGAGCAGGGCGACCCCTACCTGCTGCAAACCCGCCTGGCATTCGACAGCATCGAGCGCCTGCTGGCCTGGGCCGGCGCCCTGCAACAGGTCATCGACCGCCATGACATCCTACGCACCGCCGTGCTCAGCCAAGGGCTGCCGCAGCCGGTGCAGGTGGTCTGGCGCAAGGCTGAGCTGAGCGTGTGCGAAGTGACGGACCTGCCCCACCAGCCCGGCATGGCCCGCATCGAGCAACTGCATGCCCGCTTCGACGCGCGCCACCACCGCCTGGACCTGGCCCAGGCGCCCCTGGCCCGTTTGTATTACGCCCTGGACCCAGACAATCACCAGGTGGTCGCGGTGCTGCTGTTCCACCACCTGGCCCTGGACCACACCGCCATGGACGTGGTCACCCACGAGATGCGGGCGCTGTTGTTCGGCCAGGGGCAGACCTTGCCGCCCCCCGTGCCTTACCGCAACTACGTGGCCCAGGCCTGCCTGGGCGATCAACAGGCCCATGAAACCTTCTTCGACGCCATGCTCAACGATGTGAGCGAGCCGACCCTGCCGCTGGGGTATGCCGACGTGCAGGGCGACGGTGGCGGAATCGAGCACGCCGTAGTGGCACTGGACGCTGCCTTGGCCGTTGACGTGCGCAGCCAGGCCCGGCGCCTGGGTGTCAGCGCTGCAAGCCTGATGCACCTGGCCTGGGCACGGGTGCTGGGCGTGCTGGCCAACCGCAGCGACGTGGTGTTCGGCACGGTGCTGATGGGGCGCCTGCAGGGCGGCGAGGGCGCCGACCGGGCATTGGGCATGTTCATCAACACCTTGCCCCTGCGCATCGACACCACGCTGGGTGCAAGCAACGGGGTACTGGCCACCCACCGCAACCTGTCGGCGCTGCTGGCCCACGAACATGCGCCCCTGGCGCTGGCCCAGCGCTGCAGTGGCGTGGCGGCAGGGGTGCCTTTGTTCAGTGCGCTGCTCAACTACCGGCACAGCAGCGACGCTGGCGCGGCGTCGGAGGGTTTGTGGGAGGGCGTGCGCCTGTTAGGCGGTGAGGAGCGCAGCAACTACCCGCTTACCCTCAGCGTCAACGACCTTGGCAGTGGGTTCACCTTCAACGTGCTGGCCGTGCCTGGCATTGGTGGGCAGCGGGTGGCCAACTGGATGGTCACCGCGGTGCAGCAGTTGGTGCGTGCCCTCGAACAGCAGCCGCTGGCGCGCGTCGATGGCTTGTCGATCCTCGATGACGACGCCCGTCGCCAGGTGCTGGGTGCATTCAATGCCACCGCGCAGGTGTACCCACAGGATCAGACCGTGCATGGTCTGGTCGAAGCCCGCGCCGTGGCCACCCCGGAGGCCACGGCGGTGTGCCAGGGTGATGAGGTACTGACGTATGGCGAGCTCAACCAGCGTGCCAACCAGCTGGCCCACCGCCTGATTGCGGACGGTGTGCGCTGTGGCGACCGCGTCGCCTTGTGCCTGAACCGCACCGTGGAGCGCATCGTTGCCCTGCTGGCCGTGCTCAAGGCCGGCGCCGCCTATGTGCCGGTCGACCCGGCCTACCCGCCAGCGCGTATCGCCTACCTGCTCGACGACAGCGCACCGGTGCTGGTGCTCACCCAGTCGGGCATCGGCGGCCTGCCTGCCCAGTTGCCGCGGCTGGACCTGGACAACCCCGATACTTGCTTCAGCCGCGCCGATAACCCGCAGGTGCCCGACTTGACACCGCGCTCACTGGCTTACCTGGTCTACACCTCGGGCTCCACGGGCCAACCCAAGGGCGTGATGATCGAACACCACGCCTTGGCTAACTTGGTGCACTGGCACTGCCAGGCGTTTGCCGTGCAGGTCGGCACCCGCACGTCCAGCGTGGCCGGTTTTGGTTTCGATGCCATGGCCTGGGAGGTGTGGCCAGCCCTGTGTGCAGGTGCCACCCTGCACCTGCCGCCTGCCTACCTGGCCAACGAGCATGTCGAGGCCTTGCTGGACTGGTGGCTCGAACAACCGCTCACCGTCAGCTTCCTGCCCACCCCGGTAGCCGAACACGCGCTGCGCCGGCCACGCCAGCATGCCACCTTGCGCACCCTGCTGGTGGGCGGTGACCGCCTGCGCCATTTCGACCGCGACCCAGGGTTTGCCGTGGTCAACAACTACGGCCCCACCGAAACCACGGTGGTGGCCACCTCGGGCACCCTGTTGCCGGGGGGCGCGCTGCATATCGGCCAGCCCATCGCCAATACCCGGGTCTACGTGCTGGACGAACAGCGTCAGCCGGTACCGGTTGGCGTCACTGGCGAGCTGTACATCGGCGGCAGCCAGGTCGCCCGTGGTTATTTCAACCGCCCCGAGCTGACTGAGGAGCGCTTCCTGGCAGACCCGTTCAGCCGCCTGCCAGGGGCGCGCATGTACCGCTCCGGCGACCTGGTGCGCTGGAACCCCGACGGTACCCTGGACTACCTGGGCCGCAACGATGACCAGGTGAAAGTGCGTGGCATGCGCGTGGAACTGGGCGAGATCGAAGCCGCGCTCAAGGCGCAGCCCGGCATCAAGGATGCCGTGGTGCTGGTGCGTGGCGAGCGCCTGTTGGGCTGGTTCACGGAAACCGCACCCGTGGCCGTGGAGCACCTGCGCCTGGCCTTGCAGGCTTGCCTGCCGGGCCATCTGCTGCCGCAGGCACTGATGCGGCTGGGCACGCTGCCGCTGACCAGCCACGGCAAGCTCGACCGCGCGGCCTTGCCCGAGCCACAAGCAGGCGACCTGGCCCAACAGGGCTATGAGGCACCGCTTGGGCCAACCGAAACAGCCATGGCCCAGGTATGGGCCCAGGTGCTGGGCGTAGAGCGGGTAGGGCGGCACGACAACTTCTTCGAACTGGGCGGCCACTCGCTGCTGGCCGTCAGCCTGATCGAGCGCCTGCGCGAGGCCGGTTTGCCTACCGATGTGCGGGTGCTGTTTGGCCAGCCGACCGTGGCCGCACTGGCGGCCGAGCTGGGCGGCGCGCGGCAGGTGGTCATCCCCGAACCGGGCATCCCTGCAGGCTGCACCCACATCACCGGCCACATGCTGGCGCTGCTGGAGCTGGACCAGGCAAGTATCGACCGCATCGTCGGCGCGATCCCCGGTGGTGCTTCCAACGTGCAGGACATCTACCCCCTGGCGCCGCTGCAGGAAGGCATCCTCTATCACCACCTGAGCGCGGCCGACGAAGACCCCTACCGGCTGCAATGGCGCATCACCTTCGACAGCCTGCCAAGGTTGCAGGCCTTTGCCGGCGCCCTGGACCAGGTAATCGCCCGCCATGACGTGCTGCGCACCGCCGTGCTGTGGGATGGCCTGGCGCAGCCTGTGCAGGTGGTGCTGCGCAAGGCGCGCAGCGTCGTGGTGCAGGTCGATTCGCTCGATGACGCAGGCCGCCTGCCGTTCGACCTGGCGGCAGCGCCCTTGATCCGCCTGTTGCACCAGGCAGGTGAGGGGGCCGTTGAGGCGATGCTGCAATTCCACCATATCGTGCTCGATCACACCGCGATGAAGGTGGTCTTGCAGGAGATCCGCGACCACCTGCACGGCACCGGGCCCGCCCAGGCCCCGGTGCCCTACCGCAACTACGTGGCCCAGGCCCGCCTGGGCATCAGCGAGGCGGAGCACGAAGCGTTCTTCCGCGCCGAGTTGGCCGATATCGACGAGCCTACCCTGCCTTACGGGCTGGCCGGCATGCCCAACGGCGCCAGCGAGTTCCACCTGGCCCAGGCGGCGCTGCTGCCTGAGCAGTACCAGCGCTTGCGCCAGTTGGCCCGCCAACTGGGGGTGAGCGCCGCGAGCCTGGTGCACCTGGCCTGGGCGCGCTGGGTGGCAGCCACCAGCGGCAAGGCTGACGTAGTGCTTGGCACCGTGCTGCTGGGGCGCCTGCAAGGCGGCGAAGGTGCCGGCCGCGCCCTGGGCATGTTCATCAACACCTTGCCCTTGCGCCTGAACCTGGACGGCGTGAGTGTGCAGGCCGGCGTGCAGCTTGCCCATCAGCGGCTTGCCGGCCTGCTGAGGCACGAGCACGCCCCCTTGGCCCTGGCCCAGCGCTGCAGCGCGGTGGCAGCGCCCACCCCCCTGTTTGGCGCGCTGCTCAACTACCGCCATGGCGCCAACGCCGAAGAGCGCCAGGCATGGGACCAAGCCCTTGCCGGGGTGGCTGTGCACGCTGCCGCCGGGCACGGCCACTACCCCATCAGTGTCAACGCCGATGACCTGGGCGACGGCCTGCGCATTACCGCACAGGTGTGTGAGCCGGTGCAGGCCGGCCAGGTCTGCGAGCAATTGCTGCAGGTGCTGGCAGGCCTGCTCGACGCGCTCGAACAACAGCCTTCGCTGCCCGTGCAACAGCTGCCGTTGCTGGATGCGCAGGCGCGTGCGCCGTTGCTCGGCAACCACGCCGCGTACCCACATGACCTGGAGCAGACGCTGCATGGCCTGTTCGAGGCCCAGGTGCGCAGCACACCAAACGCCATCGCCGTGGTGGACGGTAGCCAGCAGCTCACCTTCAGCCAGCTCGACGGGCGGGCGAATACCCTGGCCCATCACCTGCTCGCCCTGGGTGTGCAGCCGGATGACCGCGTGGCCATTTGCGTCGAGCGTAGCGCGGCCCTGGTGGTCGGCTTGCTGGGCATTCTCAAGGCAGGTGCCGCCTATGTGCCGGTAGACCCTGGTTATCCAGCTGCGCGCCTGCGCCACATGCTGTGCGACAGTGCACCGCGGGCCGTGCTGGTGCAGGGGGCAACGGTGACGATGCCGCTTGCCGCCCAGGCACCTGTGGTCGACCTGGACCACCCGTCCCTGGCGCAGTTGCCCACCACAGCCCCGCAGGTCCCCGGCTTGAATGCCCGGCACCTGGCGTACGTGATCTACACCTCTGGCTCCACCGGCGTGCCCAAAGGGGTCATGGTGGAGCACCGCAACGTGGTCAACCTGGTGCACTGGAGCCGTCGCCTGTGGCCTGTATCGGGTGAGCGGGTGGTCATGCATAAAACGCCGATCAGCTTCGATGCCTCGGTGTGGGAGCTGTTCTGGCCGCTGTGCAGTGGCCTGCGCCTGGTACTGGCGCGCCCTGAAGGCGAACGCGACCCGGCCTACCTGGCGCAGTTGATCCAGGCCCAGCAGGTGAGTGCGGTGCAGTTCGTGCCCGCATTGCTCCAGCAGTTCGTTGAACAGCCCGAAAGCTGCCACTGCTCATCGCTCACCGATATTCTGTGCGGCGGTGGGGAGTTGACCGCCGCCCTGGCTGCACAGGTAAGGCAATGCCTGCCCCAGGTTCGCCTGCATAACGTGTACGGGCCCACCGAAACCACGGTGGATTGCAGCCTGTGGACACTGGAGCCAGATGCGCCAGTACCTAGCGGCGCCTTGCCCATCGGCAAGCCCATCGACAATACCCGCCTCTACGTGCTCGACGCCTACGACCAGCCCGTGCCCGCTGGCGTGGCAGGGCACCTGCACATTGGTGGAGCCGGGGTCACCCGCGGTTACCTGGGCCTGCCCGAGCAGCAGGCCGAGCGGTTCATCGCCAACCCGTTCGTGGCCGGTGAGGGGCTGTACCGCAGCGGCGACCTCGCGCGCCTGGACGCCGACGGCAACCTGGTGTTCCTCGGCCGCCTGGACCAGCAGATCAAACTGCGCGGCCTGCGCATCGAGCCGGGCGAAATCGAGGCGTGCCTGTTGCAGGTGCAGGGCGTGCGCGAGGCGGTGGTACTGGCTGTAGACGGCACACGCCTGGTGGCCTGGTACACGGGCACGGCGCTGCCCGCAGACACCCTGCGCCAGGCGCTGGCGGCGCAGCTGCCCGAGCACATGGTGCCAGCCGTGTACATCCCGCTCGAGCGGCTGCCATTGACCCCCAACGGCAAACTCGACCGCCAGGCACTGCCGGCGCCGGACGTCGCATTGCAGGGGCGACGCTACGAGGTGCCAGTCGGCGCAACCGAGACGTTGCTGGCACAACGCTGGGCCGAGCTGCTGGGTGTGGCGCAGGTAGGCCGGCATGACAACTTCTTCGAACTGGGCGGCCACTCGCTGCTGGCAGTGAGCCTGACGGCGCGGCTGCGTCTGGAAGGCCTGCAGGTGGACGTGCGCACCCTGTTCGGCCAGCCGACCGTCGCCGCGCTTGCGGCCACGCTCAGCCGCAGTGAGCAAGTGCAGGTGCCCGAGAACCGCATCCCGCCTGATTGCGCCCACATCACGCCCGACATGCTGAGCCTGATCGACCTGGACGCTGCAGCCATTGCACGCATCGTTGCCCAGGTACCTGGCGGCGTGGCAAACATTCAGGACATCTACCCCCTGGCACCGCTCCAGGAAGGCATTCTTTACCACCACCTGTCCGCAGAGCACGACCCATACGTGCTCTACTCAAGCCTGCGCTTCGCCAGCCTGGCCCGCCTGGATGCCTTTGCCAGCGCCCTGGACAAGGTGATCGCCCGGCATGATGTACTGCGTACCGGCATCTTGTGGGAAGGCCTGCCGCAGCCGGTGCAGGTGGTAGTGCGCCAGGCCAGCCTGGCGCGCATGGCCTGTAGCGACCCGTGGAATGCTGCGAATGAAGCCCCGCTGCTGGACATCGCCCAGGCGCCGTTGATTCGCCTGTTGTACGGCGAACGTGATGGCGAGATCCAAGCCACCCTCCAGTTCCACCATATCGTGCTCGACCACACGGCCCTGGAAGTGGTGGGTGAAGAGCTGACTGCGTACCTGGGCGGCGCGCCAGCACCGGTGAAGGCCTCGGTGCCATACCGGAACTACGTGGCCCAGGCACGCCTGGGTGTCAGCCAGGGCGAGCACGAAGCGTTTTTCACCGGGCAGCTGGCGGATATCGATGAGCCAACACTGCCGTTTGGCCTGAGCGACGTGCAAGGCGATGGTCGCCACCTGGAGGAGGCCAGCCTCACACTTGCGCAGGCGCTCGCCAGCGGGCTGCGGCAACAGGCGCGCCTGCTGGGTATCAGCGTTGCCAGCCTGTTCCACCTGGCGTTCGCCAGGGTTCTGGCGGCTGCCAGTGGCAAGGCACCGGTGGTGTTCGGCACCGTACTGCTGGGCCGCCTGCAAAGCGGTGAAGGGGCCGAGCGTGCCCTTGGGATGTTCATCAACACGCTGCCGCTGCGTGTGGAACTGGCCGGCCACGGCGTGCGCGATGCGGCCCGTGATGTGCATCAGCGCCTGAGCGGGCTGCTGGCCCACGAACACGCCTCGCTGGCCCTGGCGCAACGTTGCAGCGCTGTGGCCGCGCCGTTGCCGCTGTTCAGCGCCATGCTCAACTACCGCCATGGTACCCAGCCGGGCGCCGACCGCGGGGCGGCCTGGGCAGGCATCGAGGTGCTGGACGGGCAGGAACGGACCAACTACCCGTTGAGCCTCAATGTGGATGACCTGGGTCAGGCCTTCCGCCTGGTGGCCACGGCGCCTGCCGAGGTAGGCGCACTGCGCATCTGTGGCCAGGTGCACCAGGTGCTGGAGGCGTTGGTTGAGGCACTGCAGCAGGCGCCAGACCTGCCGGTGCTGCAACTGCCTGTACTCGAAGCCGATGAGCGCAACCGGGTACTCACCGGCTTCAATGACACTGCCGTGAATTACGACTTGGAGCACACGCTGCACGGCTTGATCGAGGCGCAGGTGCAACGTACATCCCAGGCCATCGCGGTACAGGCCGAGGAGGGCACGCTGACCTACGCCCAGCTCAACGCCCAGGCCAACCGCCTTGCTCATCATTTGATCAGCCTTGGCGTCAAACCCGATGACCGGGTCGTGATCTGTGTCGAACGCGGGCTGGCGATGGTAGTAGGCCTGCTTGGCATCCTGAAGGCGGGTGCAGCGTATGTGCCGGTGGACCCGGACTATCCAGCAGAACGTATCCGCCATATGGTCAGCGACAGTGCGCCCGTCGCCATCCTGGTACAGGGTGCAACGCGTCACGTGCTTGAGCAGGGTGTGCGGGTTGACCTTGACGCCCCCCTGGATCCTGGGCTCCCCGATACCAACCCAGAGGTTGCAGGGCTCACGCCGCAGCATCTGGCCTACGTGATCTATACCTCAGGCTCGACCGGCTTGCCCAAAGGCGTAATGAACGAACACCGCGCCGTGGTCAACCGCCTGCTGTGGATGCAGGATGCATACGGCCTGAGCGCTGAGGACGTCGTCCTGCAAAAAACGCCGTTCAGCTTCGACGTGTCCGTGTGGGAATTGCTGTGGCCACTGCAAACGGGTGCGAAGCTGGTGATGGCTCGCCCGGGCGGGCATCGTGATCCGCAGTACCTGCAACACGCCATCGAGCAGGATCGCGTCAGCACGCTGCACTTCGTGCCGTCGATGCTGGAAGTGTTCCTGTCTGCGCTTGCCGCGGGCTGGCAGGCCCCTGGGTTGAAACGCGTGGTGTGCAGCGGTGAAGCGCTGCCGGGCAGCCTGGTGCGTCGGTTCCATGCGCAACTGCCTCAGGTAGAGCTGCACAACCTGTACGGCCCGACCGAAGCAGCGGTAGACGTCAGCGCCTGGCGCTGCGTGACAGCGCCGGACAACACTCCAATCGGCACACCCATCGCCAACACCACGCTGTACGTACTGGACGAGCAACGGCAACCGGTGCCACACGGCGTCGCCGGGGAGCTGTACATCGGCGGTGTCCAGGTGGCCCGGGGCTACCTGAACCGCCCTGAACTCACCGCTGAACGCTTCATCGATGACCCGTTCAGCACGCAACCCGGTGCACGCCTGTACCGCACCGGCGACCTTGCACGGCACTTGCCGGATGGCAACCTGGAATACCTGGGCCGCAACGACGACCAGGTGAAGCTGCGCGGCCTGCGTATCGAACTAGGTGAGATCCAGGCGGGGCTGACCCGCCTCGAGGGCGTGAATGAAGCGGTGGTCATCGCCCGTGATCAGCGCCTGGTCGCGTACTACACGGGCGAGCCGCAAGCGGTCGATGACCTGCGTAGTGCCTTGCTGCTGCACTTGCCGGAATTCATGGTGCCGGCGCAGTTCATGCACCTGCAGGCATTGCCACTGAGCCCCAATGGCAAGCTGGACCGCAAGGCCCTGCCAGAGCCCGGCGCCGTGGCTGATCGCCCTTATGAAGCGCCCGAGGGCGACACCGAAACCCTGCTGGCGGCACTCTGGTGCGAATTGCTGGGCGTGGAACGGGTAGGGCGTCACGACAATTTCTTCGAACTGGGCGGCCACTCGCTGCTGGCCGTGACCCTTACTGCACGCCTGCGCGAGCGGGGCTTGCAGGCCGACATCCGGGTGCTGTTCGGCCAGCCAACGTTGGCGGCCCTGGCAGCTGCGCTGGGCAGCGAGAGTGCCGTGGTGGTGCCAGCCAACCGCATCGTACCGGGCTGCACTCACATCACCCCAGCGCTGCTGCCACTGGCCAGCCTTTCGCAAGCCGCTATCGACGGCCTTGTCAGGCAGATCCCGGGCGGCGTCGCGAACATTCAGGACATTTATGGCCTGGCGCCCCTGCAACAGGGCATTCTGTACCACCACCTGGCCAGCGAGGGGGTGGACCCCTACGTGCTGCAGGCCCGTTTCAGCTTCCCGACCCAGGCCGAGCTGGACGCTTTCGCCGCAGCACTTGACCAGGTCATCGCCCGGCATGATGTGTTGCGTACCAGCATTCACTGGCACGCGCTGGAAGAGCCGGTACAGGTGGTATGGCGCGAGGTGCCGGCACTGCAAACCGCACACGGCGGCGCCCAGGCAGACCAGGGGCTGAACCTGAACCAGGCGCCGCTGCTGCGGCTGGTGCCCGAGCAAAGCGACGCGGGGCTGCAGGCAACCCTGCTGATCCACCACATCCTGCTGGACCACGCCGCCGTCGAGCAGCTGGTGGCTGAAATCACTGCCGTGCTGCAACACCAACCGCTGGCCTTTGCCAGCGTGCCGTACCGAAACTACGTTGCCCACGCACGGTTGGGCGCGGACGCGGCAGCGGACGAAGCGCTGTTCAGCGAACTGCTGGGGGATATCGACGAACCTACGGTGGTGTTCGGCCTCACGGATGCCCTGGCCAGTACCCGCGAGGTGCTGGAAACGCGCCATTCGCTGCAACCGCAGGTGTCGGCGCAACTGCGCGCGCAGGCCCGGCAATTGGGCGTCAGTGTCGCGAGCCTGGTGCATCAGGCCTGGGCACAGGTACTGGCGCAACTGAGCGGGCGCGAAGAAGTGGTGTTCGGCACCGTGCTGCTGGGCCGCCTGCAAGGCGGTGCAGGAGCCGAACGGGCGCTGGGCATGTTCATCAACACCTTGCCGCTGCGGGTCAGCGCAGGCGGGGCAGCAGTGGCCGACGGCGTGCGCCTGACCCACCAGCGCCTGGCCCGGTTGCTGGCCCACGAGCAGGCCTCGCTGGCACTGGCCCAGCGCTGCAGCGGTGTTGCGCCTGGGCAGGCACTGTTCACCAGCCTGCTGAACGTCCGCCACAGTGCAGCGCCCAAGGCCGCGCTCAGCGACGCCTGGCGCGGCATCGAGCAGGTCGCGGCCATCGAGCGCAGCAATTACCCGCTGGTGGTCAACGTGGACGACACCGGCGACGGCTTCACCCTTACCGTACAGGCCGTGCCACAGGTCGACGGCGCACAGGTCTGCCACCTGCTCAGCCTTGCCCTGGCGCAATTGGCCGAAGCGCTGCACCACGCGCCCGGCACACCGCTGTGGCAGCTGCGGCAGTTGTGCGCCAGCGACCGTGAGCAGGTGCTGGAGCACTTCAACGCCACCTCCCGCGATTACCCAGCCACACAGCCGGTGCATCAGCTGTTCGCGGCCCAGGCCGCCCGAGCGCCCGAGGCCTGCGCGGTGGTTCACGGCCAACAGCAGTGGACCTACGGCCAGTTGCAGCAGCACGTCAACCAGTTGGCCCACCACCTGATCGGCCTGGGTGTGGCACCTGGCGATGCGGTGGCCCTGCTGCTGCCACGCGGGTTCGACCTGCTGGCCGCGCAACTGGCCGCCAGCACCTGCGGCGCGGTGTATGTGCCGCTGGACAACAACGCACCCATCGAGCGCCAGGCCTATATGGTCGGCGACTGCGGCGCCCGGGTATTGCTCACCCTGGCCAGCGAGCCCCAGGTGGGCTGCACCGTGCGCGTCGAGCTGGACCGCTGCCCGCTGGCGGGCTACCCGGCAAACGCCCCAGGCATCACCGTCAGTGCACAGGACCCGGCCTATGTCATGTATACCTCCGGCTCCACGGGTGCGGCCAAAGGCGTGCTGGTGACGCACCAGGCCATTGCCCGCCTGGTGATCAACAACGGCTTCGCCACCTTCAACGCCCAGGATCGGGTGGCCTTCGCCTCCAACCCGGCGTTCGATGCCAGCACCCTGGAAGTGTGGGCGCCGCTGCTCAACGGGGGTGCCGTTGTGGTGGTGGACCAGCATCAGGTGCTGTCGCGCGAGGCGTTGCGCGATGTACTCATGGAGCAGTCCGTCAGCGTGCTGTGGCTCACCGCTGGCCTGTTCCATCAGTTCGCCGATGCCCTGCTGCCAGCCTTTGCCCAACTGCGTTACCTGATGGTGGGCGGCGATGTGCTGGACCCGCAGGTGGTGCAGCGTGTGCTGCAAGGCGGCGCCCCGGCACATTTGCTCAATGGCTACGGGCCGACCGAAGCGACCACGTTCAGCACCACCCACGCCATAACCGCAGTCGATGGCGGCAGCATTCCGATCGGCAAACCCATCGGCAACAGCCGCTGCTATGTGCTCGATGCCCACCAGCAACCGCTGCCGGTGGGGGCGGTGGGCGAGTTGTACTTGGGTGGCGACGGCGTGGCCCTGGGCTACCTGGGCCAACCCGAGCTCACCGCCGAGCGTTTCAGCGCCGACCCCTTCAGCAGCAACCCGGCCGCGCGCATGTACCGCAGTGGCGACCTGGCCAGCTGGCAGGGCGACGGCACCTTGCGCTACCTGGGCCGCGCCGACCAGCAGATCAAGCTGCGTGGGTTCCGCATCGAACTGGGTGAGATCGAGGCGCGGCTGGCGCTGTGCGACGGTGTGCGCGACGTCGCCGTGGTGCTGCGTGAAGACCCGCCGGGAGGCAAGCGGCTGGTGGCGTATTTCACCGCTGCTGCCACCGTACCTGACATCGCCGAACTGCATACCCGCTTGCAGGCGCAGTTGCCCGACTACATGCTGCCGGCTGCCTACGTGCACCTCGACGCACTGCCGCTCACGGCCAACGGCAAGCTCGACCGCCGCAGCCTGCCGCTACCGGGCCGCGATGCCGTGGTGAGCCGTGGGTTTGAGGCCCCCCAGGGCGAGGTGGAAACCGCCCTTGCGGGCATCTGGGCCCAGGTGCTGAACGTGGAGCAAGTGGGGCGCCACGACCACTTCTTCGAGCTGGGTGGCCACTCACTGCTGGCTGTGACCCTGGTCGAGCGCATGCGCCAGGCTGGCTTGAGCGCTGATGTGCGCGTGCTGTTCGCCCAACCGACCCTGGCGGCCCTGGCAGCGGCGGTTGGCGAAGGCCGCGAGGTACAGGTGCCGGCCAACGCAGTGCCCGCCGATGCCTGCAGCATTACCCCGGCCATGCTCAGCCTGATCGACCTCGACCAGGCCAGCATCGACCGCATCATCGCCACTGTGCCGGGTGGGGCGGCGAATGTTCAGGAAATCTACCCCCTGGCACCCTTGCAGGCGGGCATCCTGTTCCACCACCTGAGCGCCGAGCAGGGCGACCCCTACCTGCTGCAGTCCCGCCTGGCGTTCGACAGCCTGGCGCACCTGCAGCGCTGGGCCGATGCCCTGCAAGTTGTGATCGAGCGGCATGACATCCTGCGCACGGCAGTGGTCAGCGAAGGGCTGGACCAGCCGGTGCAGGTGGTGTGGCGCACCGCCCGCATGAACGTGACCGCCATCTCTGGCCTGGGTGAGCAGGGCGTGCTGGCCGCCTTGCAAGCACGTTTCGACGCGCGTCGGCAACGGCTGGACCTGACCCAGGCACCGATGATGCGCCTGGTGCACGCAGCCGACCCCGTCAACCAGCGCGAGGTGGCCATTTTGCAGTTCCACCACCTGGCCCTGGACCACACAGCCATGGAGGTGATCGCCGGCGAGATGCAGGCGCTGTTGACGGGCCGGGCAGACCAACTGGCAGCAGCGGTGCCCTATCGCAACTATGTGGCCCAGGCGCGGCTGGCCGCAGATGAAGCTGCGCACGAGGTGTTCTTCCGCGACATGCTGGGTGACCTGGACGAACCGACGCTGCCGTACGGCCTGGCCGATGTGCAGGGCGAAGGGCATGCCATCGAGGAAGCTCACCTGGGTATCGACACGCAACTGGCCCTGCGCCTGCGCGAACAGGCCCGGCACCTTGGGGTAAGCCTGGCCAGCCTCGCTCACCTGGCCTGGGCGCGGGTACTCGGCGCCCTGGCCAACCGCACGGATGTGGTGTTCGGTACGGTGCTGATGGGCCGGTTGCAGGGCGGCGCAGGGGCGGACCGGGCGCTGGGGGTGTTCATCAACACCTTGCCCCTGCGCATCGACCTGGCCGTGCCGGTAGCCCAGGCAGTCAGCATGGCCCACCAGCGGCTGTCGGCGCTGCTGATGCACGAACATGCATCGCTGGCATTGGCTCAACGCTGCAGCGGTGTATCCCCGTCGCTGCCGCTGTTCAGTGCACTGTTCAACTACCGTCACAGCAGCCCGGTGCACAGCGACGCCGCGGGTGCGCTGCAAGGCATGCGCCTGCTGGGCGGCGAGGAGCGCAGTAACTACCCACTGACCCTCAGCGTCGATGACCATGGCGAAGGCCTGAGCCTGAGCGTGTTGGCCCAGCGAGGGATCGAAGCCACGCAGGTTGCCAGGTTGATGAACCAGGCACTCGGTGCCCTGGCGGATGCCTTGCAACGCCCGGGCGATAGCGTGGCAGCCGAGTTGCCGGTGCTCGACGCCGGCGCCCGCCAGCAGGTACTCGAAGGCTTCAACGCCACCGCCCGGGCTTACCCTGCCGGGCACACCGTGCATGCCCTGGTCGAAGCCCGGGCAGCGCGCAGCGCGCAAGCGGCTGCCGTGGTGCAGGATGGCCAGGTGCTGAGCTACGGCGAACTCAACCGTTGCGCCAACCGCCTTGCCCATCATTTGATCGACGGCGGCGTAGGGGTGGGTGACCGGGTCGCCCTGTGCCTGCCGCGCAACCCGCAGCGGCTGATCGCCTTGCTGGCTGTTCTGAAAACCGGCGCGGCCTACGTGCCTGTCGACCCGGCGTACCCGGCCGAACGCATCGCCTACCTGCTGGCAGACAGCGCCCCGGCACGGGTGCTGGTGGATTCCACCACCCGCGATCGGGTGGGCGGCGCGGCCTGCACGGTGCTCGACTGCGAGCGCTGGCAAGGCATGGCCGACCACAACCCGCAGGTAAACGGCCTGGATGCCGGGCAACTGGCCTACGTCATCTACACCTCCGGCTCTACCGGGCAGCCCAAAGGCGTGATGGTGGAGCACGCGACCCTGGCCAACCTGGTGCACTGGCACTGCGAGGCGTTTGCCGTGGGTGCAGGCACCCACACCAGCACGGTGGCCGGGTTTGGCTTCGACGCCGTGGCCTGGGAAGTGTGGCCTGCGTTGTGCGCCGGGGCCGCGTTGCACCTGCCGCCGGCGTGTATTGCGGGCGAGCACGTGGATGAACTGCTGGACTGGTGGCTGGAGCAACCGCTGGCGGTGAGCTTCCTGCCCACCCCGGTGGCCGAGCAGGCCCTGCGCCGGGAGCGTCAGCACCCGACCTTGCGCACCTTGCTGGTCGGTGGCGACCGCCTGCGCCAGTTCGAGCGCGACCCTGGCTTTGCGCTGGTCAACAACTACGGCCCCACTGAAACGACAGTGGTCGCGACGGCCGGGCGCTTGATGGCGGGTGGCCCGCTGCATATTGGCAAGCCCATCGCCAATACCCGGGCCTACGTGCTGGATGCCCACCGGCAACTGGTGCCGGTGGGCGCGGTGGGCGAGCTGTACATCGGTGGCGCCGGTGTGGCCCGTGGCTACTTCCAGCGCGAGGCCTTGAGCACCGAGCGCTTCCTGGCCGACCCGTTCAGTGATGTGGTCGGGGCACGCATGTACCGCACGGGCGACCTGGTGCGCTGGAACCCGGAGGGCACCCTGGACTACCTGGGCCGCAACGATGACCAAGTGAAGGTGCGTGGCGTGCGCGTGGAGTTGGGCGAAATCGAGGCCACACTGGCCGCACAGCCTGACGTGGACAATGCCGTGGTGCTGGTACGCGAAGACCGGCTGCTGGCCTGGTACACCGGGTCTGCGGCCGTGGCCACCCTGCGCCAGGCGTTGCAGGCGAGCCTGCCCGCACACCTGGTGCCGCAGGCCTTCACCCCGATGGCTGCACTGCCCCTGACCAGCCACGGCAAGCTGGACCGCAAGGCCCTGCCGGCCCCGGACCTGGCGCAGCTGGCAAGCCGCACCTACGAGGCGCCGCGCGGCCCGGTGGAGGTTGCGCTGGCACAGGTTTGGGCTGAGCTGCTGGGTGTCGAGCAGGTGGGCCGGCATGACAACTTCTTCGAACTGGGTGGCCATTCGCTGCTGGCTGTAAACCTGACGGCACGTTTGCGCCGCGACGGCCTGCAGGTGGATGTGCGCACGCTGTTCGGCCAGCCAACCATCGCCGCGCTGGCCAGCACCCTTGGCCAGGCTGGCACCGTGGAGGTACCGCCCAACCTGATCCCCGCAGGCTGCGAGCAGATCACCCCGGCGATGCTGCCCCTGATAACACTGCAGCAGGCGGCCATCGAACGCATCGTTGCCCAGGTGCCAGGCGGGGCCGGCAATGTGCAGGACATCTACCCCCTGGCTCCGCTGCAGGAGGGCATCCTGTACCACCATCTCAGCGCTGCAGGGCACGACCCGTATGTGTTGCAGACACGGTTCGTGTTCGACAGCCGCGCCCACCTGGACAGGTTCGCGGCAGCGCTGGACAAGGTCATCGCCCGGCACGACGTGCTGCGTACGGCCATTTTCTGGCAGGGGCTGCCGCAACCGGTGCAGGTGGTCCTGCGCCAGGCCCGCCTGCCTCGGTTACTGCAGCAGGCCGAGCCCGAGGCGCATCCGCAGGCATTCGACCTTGGCCAGGCGCCTTTGATGCGCTTGCTGTACAGCCAGGCGGCAGGTGAGCAGGCCGTGGAGGCTACCCTGCAGTTCCACCATATCGTCATGGACCACATGGCCATGGAGGTGGTCGCCCAGGAGTTGATCGGCTTCCTGCAAGGCGATGGCGAACCCGTACGCCCCTCTGTGCCCTATCGCAACTATGTGGCCCAGGCACGCCTGGGCATCAGCCAGGCCGAGCACGAGGCGTTTTTCCGGGCGCAACTGGGTGCGGTCGACGAACCGACCCTGCCGTTCGGCCTGGGCGATGTGCACGGCGATGGCCGTGCGCTGGAGGACGCCCAGGTATGGCTCGACCGCGCATTGGCAGAGCGCTTGCGCACCCAGGCGCGGCAGGCGGGCATCAGCGTGGCCAGCCTGTTCCACCTGGGCTGGGCGCGCCTGTTGAGCGCCGCCAGCGGGCAGGGCAGCGTGGTGTTCGGCACCGTGCTGCTGGGGAGGCTGCAGGGCGGTGAAGGTGCTGAACGGGCCCTGGGCATGTTCATCAACACCTTGCCGCTGCGTGTCGACCTGGCGGATCTGGGGGTGGCAGCCGCTGCCCGCGCCGCGCATCAGGGGCTGAGCAAGCTGCTGGCCCACGAGCATGCCTCGTTGGCCCTGGCGCAGCGCTGCAGCGGCGTGGCTGCACCCTTGCCGCTGTTCAGCGCCATGCTCAACTACCGCCACAGCACCCAGGCCAGCGCTGACCAGCGCCAGGCCAGTACAGGCATGGCCATACGTGACAGCCAGGAGCGTAGCAACTACCCACTGAGCCTGAACGTGGACGATGTGGGTGATGGCTTCCGCTTGGCCGCCACGGCGCCCGCCGAGGTGGGCGCCCAGCGGATCTGCGGGCAGATGCAACAGGTACTGCAGGCACTGGTGGAGGCATTGGAGCAGGCGCCGAGCCTGCCAGTGCAGCATTTGCCCGTGCTGGAGGCCGCAGAGCACGAACTGGTGGTAGGCGGCTTCAACGCCACCGCTGTCGGCTACGACCTGGAGCAGACCCTGCACGGTTTGATCGAGTCGCAGGTGCGACGCACACCCCAGGCCATTGCCGTGCAGGCCGAGGAAGGTGCGCTGACGTACGCCCAGCTCAACGCCCAGGCCAACCGCCTCGCTCACCATTTGATCAGCCTTGGTGTCAAACCCGATGACCGGGTGGTGATCTGTGTGGAACGCGGGCTGGCGATGGTGGTAGGGCTGCTGGGCATTCTGAAGGCAGGCGCCGCGTATGTACCGGTGGACCCGGACTACCCGGCTGAACGTATCCGTCACATGGTCAGCGACAGCAACCCGGTGGCGGTCTTGGTACATCGCGCCACGCGGCTTGCGCTTCAGCACGAACAGCTCATCAACCTGGACGAGCCATTGCCCAGCGGGCTGCCCGACAGCAACCCCGCCGTGCCGGCGCTCACGCCACGGCACCTTGCCTATGTGATCTACACCTCAGGCTCGACCGGCTTGCCCAAAGGCGTGATGAACGAACACCGCGCCGTGGTCAACCGCCTGCTGTGGATGCAAGATGCATATGGCCTGGATGCCGAGGACGTCGTCCTGCAAAAAACGCCGTTCAGCTTCGACGTGTCTGTGTGGGAATTGCTGTGGCCACTGCAAACGGGTGCCAAGCTGGTGATGGCGCGCCCGGGCGGGCATCGTGATCCGCAGTACCTGCAACACACCCTCGAACAGGAGCGCGTCAGCACACTGCACTTCGTGCCGTCGATGCTGGAAGTGTTCTTGTCTGCGCTTGCCGGTGGCTGGCAGGCCCCTGGGTTGAAACGCGTGGTGTGCAGCGGTGAAGCGCTGCCGGGCAGCCTAGTGCGTCGGTTCCATGCGCAACTGCCGCAGGTGGAACTGCACAACCTGTACGGCCCGACCGAAGCAGCGGTAGACGTCAGCGCCTGGCACTGTGTGACAGCGCCGGATAACACCCCAATCGGCCAACCCATCGCCAACACCACGCTGTACGTACTGGACGAGCAACGGCAACCGGTACCATACGGCGTAGCCGGGGAGCTGTACATCGGCGGTGTCCAGGTGGCCCGGGGCTACCTGAACCGGCCGGAACTCACCGCTGAGCGCTTCATCAATGACCCGTTCAGCACGCAACCCGGTGCACGCCTGTACCGCACCGGCGACCTTGCACGGCACTTGCCGGATGGCAACCTGGAGTACCTGGGCCGCAACGACGACCAGGTGAAGCTGCGCGGCCTGCGTATCGAACTGGGTGAGATCCAGGCGCGGCTGACCGGCATCGAGGGCGTCAATGAAGCGGTGGTCATCGCCCGCGATCAGCGTCTGGCGGCCTACTACACGGGTGAGCCGCAAGCGGTCGATGACCTGCGTAGTGCCTTGCTGCTGCACTTGCCGGAATTCATGGTGCCGGCGCAGTTCATGCACCTGCCGGCATTGCCGCTGAGCCCCAATGGCAAGCTGGACCGCAAGGCCCTGCCAGAGCCCGGCGCCGTGGCTGATCGCCCCTATGAAGCGCCCGAGGGCGACACCGAAACCCTGCTGGCGACACTCTGGTGCGAATTGCTGGACGTGGAACGGGTAGGGCGCCACGACAACTTCTTCGAACTGGGCGGCCACTCGCTGCTGGCCGTGACCCTCACGTCCCGCCTGCGTGAACACGGCCTGGAGGCCGATGTACGCGCCCTGTTCGACCACCCGACACTGGCAGGCTATGCGGCCATCACAGACAGAATGGAGATCGTCCTGTGAGCATCAATCAATTACTGGCCACTCTGGCCGACCTCAACGTTCAACTGGCAATCAAGGATGGTCAACTGGCCGTGCAGGGCAACCGCCAGGCATTGACCGATGCGGCGTTGGTGGCCCAGTTGCGGGCACACAAGCCTGCACTGCTGGGCATGATCGAGCGTGGCGAGTACGTGGCCAGCAAGCAGGGGCCGGTCGACGCGCCGGCCAACCTGATCCCGCCAGGCTGCACGCACATCACCCCGGCCATGCTCAACCTGGTGACGCTCGACCAGCAGGCCCTCGATGAGCTTGTCGCCCAGATCCCCGGCGGTGCGGCGAACGTTCAGGACATCTACCCACTCGCGCCGCTGCAGCAAGGCATGCTGTTCCATCACGCCAGTGCTACCGGGCACGACCCCTACGTGATGCAGGCGCGCTTCGTGTTCGCCAGCGAGGCCCGCCTGCAGGCGTTCGCCCAGGCGTTGCTGGGGGTGATCGCCCGGCACGACATCCTGCGCACCTCGGTGCACTGGCAGGGGCTGGCAGCGCCGTTGCAGGTGGTGTGGCGGCATGCCGAGCTTGCCGTGTTGACGCGGGCTGGCAATGCCCCCGAATACGACAGCTTCGACCTGACCCAGGCGCCGTTGATCCGCCTGTTGCGCGAGGCCCCGCAGGCAGATGGCAGCCTGACCGCCACGTTGCAGTTCCACCATATTGCGCTGGATCACAGCGCCTTGGATGTGGTGCGCCAGGAACTGATCGCCTTTCTCACCGGCGAGCAGGCGCACCTTGGCACGCCGGTCCCGTTCCGCAACTACGTGGCCCAGGCGGTGCTGGGGGTGACCGAGGCGCAGCACGAGGCATTCTTCCGCGACATGCTGGGTGATATCGACCAGCCCACCCTCGCTTACGGCCTGCTGGAACTGCAAGGTGAAGGCCCGCCGCACGTCGAGCATCAGCTTGATTTGCCGCCGCCGCTCTGCCTGGGCCTGCGCAACCAGGCGCGGGCCCAGGGGGTGAGTGTGGCCAGCCTGTTCCACCTGGCCTGGGGCCGGGTGCTGGGTGGGCTTACAGGCCGCGACCAGGTGGTGTTCGGCACGGTGATGATGGGCCGCCTGCTGGGGGCTGAGGCCACCGACAGAGCATTGGGCATCTTCATCAACACCTTGCCGCTGCGCGTCGACCTGGACGCAGGCAGCGCGCAAAGCGCCGTCCACGCTACCCACAAGCGCCTGACAGCACTGATGCGCCATGAGCATGCGCCGCTGGCGCTGGCACAGCGCTGCAGCCAGGTGGCTGCGCCCGCGCCGCTGTTCAACGCCTTGCTCAATTACCGGCACAGCGCCGTCGACGCCACCCAGCCCCGGCGTGCAGCACTCGCTGGCATCGATGTGGTGGAGTCGATCGAGGCCACCAACTACCCCTTGACCCTGAGCATCGATGACCTGGGGGCGGGCTTTCGCCTGACCCTGTTGGCGGCGGCGCAAATCCCAGGGGAACGGGTGTGCGCCTACCTGCAACACACCCTGGAAAGCCTGCTGAACGGGCCAGAAGTAGCGGCCCACAGCCTGCCGATGCTGCCGGCTGACGAGCGTGAACTGTTGCTGGACGGGTTCAACGCGTGCAGCGCCGGTTACCCGCAGCCCTTCACCTTGCATCAGCGCATCGAACAGCAGGCCGAGCGTTTTCCGCATGCAGTGGCCGCCGTCAGCGGTCAGCAACAACTCTCGTATGCCGTGCTGAACCAACAGGCCAACGCCTTGGCGCACCATCTGCTGGCGCTGGGTGTGCAGCCCGATGACCGCGTCGCGGTGCTGGCACGCCGCGGGCTGGATACCTTGGTGGGCCTGCTGGCGGTGCTCAAGGCAGGGGCAGGGTATGTACCCATCGACCCTGCCCACCCTGACGAGCGCGTGCGCTACCTGCTGGAGGACTGCGCACCGGTGGCGGTGCTGACCCAGCAGGTGCTGCTGCCCAGGGTCGGGCCTGCAGACCTGCCGGTGCTGGTACTGGACCAGCCGGGTTGGCCGGTGCGGCAAGACAACCCCCATGTACCGAGCCTTGGCCCGGGGCACCTGGCCTATGTGATCTACACCTCAGGCTCTACCGGCCAACCGAAAGGGGTGATGGTGGAGCACCAGGCGGTGAACAACCTGGTGGACTGGCATTGCCGCGCCTTCGACCTGTGCCAAGGGCGACACACCTCGAGCCTGGCCGGCTTTGGCTTCGATGCCATGGCCTGGGAAGTGTGGCCGGCCCTGTGCGCCGGGGCCACGCTGCACCTGGCACCCACCTCTGAAGGCAACGACGACCTCGACGCCGTGCTCGCCTGGTGGCAGGCGCAGCCGCTGGATGTAAGCTTCTTGCCCACCCCAGTAGCGGAGTACGCCTTCAGCCACCAGCTGGAGCACCCGACCTTGCGCACGCTGCTGATCGGCGGTGACCGGCTGCGCCAGTTCAACCGCACTCAGCGTTTTACCGTGGTGAACAACTACGGCCCCACTGAGACCACGGTGGTGGCCAGCTCCGGCGCAGTGCAGGCCGGTGGCCACCTGCACATTGGCAAGCCAGTGGACAATGCCCGGCTGTACGTGCTCGACAGCCGTTTGCAGCCAGTGCCCCTGGGGGTGCCCGGCGAACTGTTCATCGGCGGGGCCGGTGTGGCGCGTGGTTACCTGCACAGGCCAGCGCTTACGGCTGAGCGTTTTCTCGAAGACCCGTTCGTGGCACCGGGTGGCGGGCGCATGTACCGCACCGGCGACCTGGTGCGCTGGAACACCGACGGCACCCTGGACTACCTGGGGCGCAATGACGACCAGATCAAACTGCGCGGCCTGCGCATCGAACCCGGCGAGATCGAGAGCCGCCTGGCCGCCTTGGCCGGCATTGCCGAAGCGGTGGTGGTGGCCCGCGAAGATCAGCCCGGGCATCCGCAGCTGGTGGCGTACTACACCGCCACGGCGGATGTGCAACCGCTGGCAGGTGAAGGCCTGCGCACGCAGTTGCAGGCCCACTTACCCGAATACATGATCCCGGTGGCCTTCGTCGAGCTGGCGGCGCTGCCGCTGACCGCCAACGGCAAGCTGGACCGCCGGGCGCTGCCGGCGCCTGACCGGGCGGCAATGGTGCAGGGGTGCCATCAGGCACCGGTGGGTGAGCTGGAACAGGCCCTGGCGCAGATCTGGCAGCAACTGCTGCAAGTCGACGAGGTTGGCCGCCAGGACGACTTCTTCCGCCTGGGCGGGCATTCGCTGCTGGCCATGCGCATGGTTTCACAGGTGCGCGTGCGCCTGGGTGTGGAGCTGACCCTGGCAGGGCTGTTTGCCAACCCGCAGCTGGCCGCGGTCGCCAGGTTGCTGGAAGATGCGGCAGCCAGCGACCTGCCGGCGATTCTGCCCATGACTGGCGCACAGCCGTTGCCCATGTCGTTCGCCCAGCAACGCATGTGGTTCCTGGCGCAAATGGAAGGGGGCAGCCAGGCCTACAACGTGCCACTGGCACTCAGGCTGTGTGGTGCACTCAATAGTGATGCACTGGAAGGCGCGCTGCTGGCAATCCTTGAGCGTCATCAGGTACTGCGCAGCCAGTTCGTGGCGACTGAAGACAGCGCCGAAGTGCTGATCGCCGCCACCCCCACGCACGGCTGGCTGCAGTGTGAAGACCTCCCTGCCGAAGCGCTGGCCGAGCGTCTGCAGGCCTTGGCCGCTGCGCCATTCGACCTGGCCAGCGGGCCACTGATGCGCGCTCACCTGCTGCGCCTGGGCAGTGAGCACCAGGTGCTGGCACTCACGGTCCACCACATCGTTGCAGACGGTTGGTCGCTGGGTGTGTTGACGCAGGAGCTGAGCGTGCTCTATGGGCAGTTTTGCAAGGGGGCGAGCGGGGCACTGCCCGCACTGCCCATCCAGTACACCGACTACGCGGTATGGCAACGCCGCTGGCTGGCGGGTGAGCGGTTGCAGCGCCAGGCCGACTACTGGCGGCAGGCGCTGGAGGGTGCCCCGGCGCTGCTCAGCCTGCCCAGCGACCGGCCCCGCCCGGAGCGCCAGGACTATACCGGGGCCAGCCTGCCGGTGTTGCTGCCACCCCGGCTGACCGCCGCCCTGCGCACCCTGGCCAACCGCCACGGTGCAACCCTGTACATGACCGTACTGGGGGCCTGGGCGGCGTTGCTTGCACGCCTGGCTGGCCAGGCCGACGTGGTGGTCGGCTGCCCGGTGGCAGGGCGCGGCCGTGCCGAACTCGAGCCGCTGATGGGTCTGTTCGTCAATACCCTGGCCTTGCGTATCGAGCCTGGCATCGCGTCAACCACCCAAGGGTTGCTGCAACAGGTGCGGGGCAGGGTGCTTCAGGCCCAGGCGCACCAGGACCTGCCGTTCGAGCAGGTGGTAGAAGCCGTGCGGCCGGTACGCAGCCTGGCACATACACCGCTGTTCCAGACCACCCTGAACTGGCAGGCCACCGAAGCAGTGGTGCTGAACCTGCAAGGTGTACAGCTGCAGGCAGTGAGCCAGGCCGCCGCCGTGGCCAAGTTCGACCTCACGCTTAACCTCGGCGAACAAGGGGAGCACCTGGCCGGCAGCCTTGACTACGCCACAGCACTGTTTGACGAGGCCACCGTACAGCGCTACCTAGGCTACTTCGAGCGGTTGCTGTGGGCCATGGCTGACGACGACCAGCAGCCCCTCGGCCAGGTAGACCTGCTGGACGATGCCGAACGCCATGCCTTGCTGCACACCTGCAACCAGACCGCCCATGCCTACCCCCGTGATGCGCCTGTGCACCGGCTGTTCGAGCAGCGTGCAGCGCTGCACCCGCAGGCAGTGGCCGCGGTGGAGGGGCCCCAGGCCCTGACCTACGGCGAATTGAACGCCCGTGCCAACCGCCTGGCCCATCACCTGCTGGCCAGCGGAGTGAGCCCCCAGGATCGGGTGGCCATGCTGCTGCCACGCTCGCTGGACTTGCTGGTGGCGCAGCTGGCGGTACTCAAGTGCGCGGCCTGCTACGTGCCGCTGGACCTGCATGCGCCCGCAGATCGTCAGGCATTCATGCTGGACGATTGCCAGGCAGTCGCCCTGTTGACCTTGGCCGGCATGGGGGGCGAGCACCGGGTGGCACGCCTGGCGCTGGACGCCCTCAGGCTCGATGACCAGCCCTCGCATAACCCCGACCTGGCGCAGGATGCCGGCAGTGCCGCCTATGTGATGTACACCTCCGGCACCACAGGCAAACCCAAGGGTGTGTGCGTGCCGCACCGCGGCATCGCACGGCTGGTGTTGAACAACGGCTACCTCGAACTGCTGGGCAGTGACCACATTGCATTCGCCTCCAACCCTGCGTTCGATGCCAGTACCCTGGAAACCTGGGGGGCGCTGCTCAATGGTGCGCAGCTGCGGGTCATCGAGCACGCCACACTGCTCGACCCTGACCGCTTCGCCGCGGCCCTCGCGCAGCAGGGCGTCAGCGTACTGTTCCTGACCACGGCGCTGTTCAACCAATACGTACAGCAGATACCGGACGCGCTATCAGGCCTGCGAGCCCTGCTTACCGGTGGCGAGCGGGCCGAGCCAGCAGCGTTTCGCGCTCTGCTGGCCAGGGCCCCTGGGCTGCGCCTGTTCAACGGCTATGGCCCTACCGAAACCACCACCTTCGCCAGCACCTGCGAGGTGCGCGAGGTGCCGGCGCATGCCACCCAAGTGCCCATTGGCCGGCCAATCGGCAATACCCAAGTGTATGTACTGGATGCCCGGCAGCAGCTGGTGCCGCAGGGGGTCGTGGGTGAGCTTTATATCGGCGGTGATGGCGTGGCACTGGGCTACCTGAACAGCGCAGCGCTTACGGCCGAACGCTTCATCGACGACCCCTTCAGCCAGCACCCTGGCGCCCGGCTGTACCGCACGGGTGACTTGGTGCGCTGGCGCGCCGACGGTGAACTGGAATGCCTGGGCCGCACCGACGACCAGGTGAAGATTCGTGGTTTCCGTATCGAGCCCGGCGAGATCCAGCAGCAACTGGCCCAGGCGCCAGGTGTTGGCGAGGTGCTGGTCATGGCCGTCACCCAGGCGCAGGGGCCACAGCAACTGGTGGCGTGGTACACCCGCAGGGCCGCCGAAGTGGATGCAGCCGCGCTGCGGGAATACCTGCGCAACCACTTGCCTGACTACATGGTGCCTTCGGCGTTTGTGGCCCTGGAGCGCATGCCGCTGACCAATAACGGCAAGGTCGACCGCGCCAAGCTGCCAGCGCCCACTGCACAGGACATCGCCATGGCAGCGTTCGAGGCGCCTGAGGGTGAGCAGGAGCACGCCATGGCACTGCTGTGGGCACAGCTGCTGGGGGTGGCGGCTGTGGGCCGTCAGGACCGCTTCTTCGAGCTGGGCGGCCACTCCTTGCTGGCCATGCGCATGCTGGCGCAGGTGCGCCAGACCCTTGGCTGCGAACTGCAGCTGGCGGACCTGTTCGCGGATGATCGGCTCATGGCAGTTGCGGCTTGCCTGCACCCAGAGCGTGATGCCCTGCCGCCCATCGAACCGTTGCCCAGGGAAGGCCAACTGCCGCTGTCGCTCGCCCAACAGCGCCTGTGGTTCCTGGCACGCATGGACGCCGACAGCGCGGCTTACCACATTCCCGTCGCGCTGCAGCTCAACGGGCACCTGAACAAACAGGCGCTCGCACGCAGCCTGGCGCGCTTGGTAGAGCGTCACGAGAGCCTGCGCAGCCAGTTCATGGCGCCTGACGGTGAACCGTACGTTAAAATTTCCCACGATCCGCTGGTCCCGAGCTGGCATGACCTCACGCAGCAAGATGAAAGCGCGTTCGAAGCCTGGCTGCATGAAGAAGCGGTAAAACCCTTCGCCCTGGATCGTGAATTGCCCATCCGCGCCGCAGTGGTAAACCGCGGAGCGGACTGCCATGTGCTGCTGTTGGTGGTGCATCACCTGGTCGCCGATGGTTGGTCGCTGGGGGTGATGCTGGGGGAGCTGGGCGACCTGTATCAGGCGTTTGCCAATGACTGTGACGACCCGCTGCCCGCGCTGCCCGTGCAATACCTCGACTACGCCTTGTGGCAGCGCCAATGGGCAAGCGGGCCCTTGCTGCAGCGCCAGGCAGACTACTGGCGTAGCCAATTGGCAGGCGCGCCCGCACTCATCAGCCTGCCCTATGACCGGCCACGGCCAGAACGCCAGCACGCTGCAGGCGATAGCCATGAAATCCACATCGCTGCAGACTTGAGCGAGGCGCTGAAAGCCGTGTGCAGGCGCCATGGCCTGACGCCGTACATGTTGTTCACCGCGGCCTGGGGGCTGCTGCTCGGGCGGCTGGCAGGGCAGCAGGAAGTGGTCATTGGCTCGCCCGTGGCCAATCGGCAGCACCCGCAGATCCAAGGCCTGGTGGGCATGTTCGTGAATTCCCTGGCACTGCGCCTGGACCTGTCCGGCGAGCCGGATGTGGCAACGCTGCTGGCCCGGGCCAAGGCCACGCTGCTGCAGGCCCAGGCCCACCAGGACCTGCCGTTCGAGCAGGTGGTGGAAGTGCTGCGCCCAGCCCGCAGCCTGGCCTATACCCCCGTGTACCAGGTGTCGCTGGACTGGGATGCTAGCGCCGGCCACCAGGCCTTGCGCATGGGCGATCTGAAGGTCTGCGCCCTGGGTGGCCAGGCCCAGGTGGCCAAGTTCGACCTGAGCCTTAGCCTGGGCGAGGGCGCTGAGGGGTTTGCGGGTGGCATCGTCTATGCCACAGCCTTGTTTGACCGGGCGACCATCGAGCGTTTTGCCGGGTATTTCCAGCAGATACTGCGCAGCTTCGCTGCTGGCGACGATGTGGTCCCGGGGCATGTAGCGCTGCCTGGCGCAGCCGAGCGCGAGTGCCTGCTGCACACCTTCAACGACACGGCGGTGGCCTATGACCTGGCGCAAACCCTGCACGGGCTGATCGAGGCGCAGGTACAGCGTACGTCAGAGGCGGTAGCCGTAAGCGCGCCGGATGGCGAACTGACCTATGCGCAGCTCAACCAGCAGGCCAACCGCCTGGCCCACCATCTGCTCGGCGTGGGGGTGAAGCCGGATGACCGGGTTGCCATTTGTGTGGAACGCAGCCTGGCGATGGTGGTGGGGGTGCTGGGCATTCTCAAGGCTGGCGGCGCCTATGTACCCGTAGACCCCGAATACCCGGCTGAGCGCATTGCCCATATGCTGATCGACAGCGCGCCTGTGGCCGTGTTGGTGCACGCTGCCACCCGGCATGTGCTGCAGCACACGCAACGCCTGGACCTCGACGCCCCTTGCTGGGCTGCGCTGCCAGACAGCAACCCGCACGTGGCTGCCCTCACGCCCCGGCACCTGGCCTATGTGATCTACACCTCAGGCTCCACCGGCCTGCCCAAGGGGGTGATGAACGAGCATGCCGGCGTGGTCAACCGCCTGCTGTGGATGCAGGACGCCTACGGTTTAGGGCGCGATGACGTCGTCCTGCAAAAGACCCCGTTCAGCTTCGATGTTTCGGTATGGGAGCTGCTGTGGCCGCTGCAGGCGGGTGCACGGCTGCTGATGGCTAAGCCCGGTGGCCATCGCGACCCTCAGTACTTGCGGCAGGTCATTCAGGCGCAGGGTGTCAGCACCTTGCACTTCGTGCCTTCGATGCTGGACGTGTTCCTGTCTGCCACCGACGGGCAATGGGCGCCGAAAGGGTTGAAACGGGTAATCTGCAGCGGCGAGGCACTGCCGGGCAGCCTGGTGCGGCGCTTCAAGGCGCAACTGCCTGGGGTGGCGCTGCACAACCTCTATGGGCCCACTGAAGCGGCGGTTGACGTCAGTGCCTGGCACTGCACGACCACCCCGGACAACACGCCCATCGGCAAACCCATCGCCAACACCGCCCTGTATGTGCTGGACGAACAGCGTCAGCCAGTACCCCAGGGCGTTGCCGGGGAACTGTACATTGGCGGCGTGCAGGTGGCCCGTGGCTACCTGAACCGTGCAGCGCTCACTGCCGAGCGCTTTGTTGAAGACCCTTTCAGCACAGCACCGGATGCACGCCTTTACCGCACCGGCGACCTCGCCAGGCACCTGCCGGACGGCAACCTGGAGTACCTGGGCCGCAACGACGACCAAGTGAAAATCCATGGGTTGCGCATCGAGCTGGGTGAGATTCAGGCCTGCCTGACCGCGCTTGACGGGGTCAACGAAGCGGTGGTGGTTGCACGGGAGGGGCAACTGCTGGCGTATTTCACCGGGGACGCCTACACGTCCGAGGATATGCGCGGTGCCCTGGGCAGCCAGCTGCCTGCCTTCATGCTGCCTGCGCAGTTCGTTCACCTGCCCGCGCTGCCACTGAGCCCCAATGGCAAGCTCGACCGCAAGGCGCTGCCCGTGCCACAGACACAGGCGCACCGTTCTTATGTAGCGCCAGAGGGGGACGCCGAACGCCTGCTGGCTGCCATCTGGGGGGAATTGCTGGGGGTAGCGCAGGTAGGGCGACATGATGATTTCTTCGAGCTGGGCGGGCATTCCCTGGCGGCTATCCGCCTGGTGGACCGCATGGGCAAGGCGGGTATGCCGGTGACCCTGAACGACGTGTTCCAGCGGCCAAGCGTGGCCTTGCTCGCCGCGCACGCCGGCGAGCCGACAGCGCGAGCGCCGGCCGTCATTACCGTGCGCCCAGGCAGCACCGAGGCGCCACTGTTCCTGGTGCACGAATTCTCCGGGCTGGACTTCTACTTCCCGGTGCTGGGCCAGCACCTGGCAGGTGAGTTTGCCCTCTACGGCTTGCCTGGCGTCCCCGCCGACCAGCCGCAACCGAGCACGCTGGAGTGCCTGGCGCGTTACCACATACAGCAGCTGCGTACGGTGCAGCCCCATGGCCCGTATCGGTTGGCGGGGTGGTCGTTCGGGGGTGTGCTGGCGTTCGAGATGGCCAACCAGTTGCGGGGCGCCGATGAAACGGTGGCGTTTGTGGGGTTGATCGACACCTATGTGCCGCGCCTGGCCGACCAGGGCAAAGCGCGTTGGGATGGGCCCCGTGCGCTGGAGCGGCAGCTGTTACTCAACTGCACGGCCTATTGGGAAACCCAAGGCCAGGCCGGGGTCGGCAAACGGGCATTGTTGCAGCGCCTGGACCATGAGCAGGCTGATTTCGCCACATTGCTGGCCCACTGCCGCGAGCACGGGTTGCTGTACGGCCTGTGGGCGAGCATGAGCGACGGGCAGCTGCGCCACTACTTCAGCCGCGAACTCGCCCACGGCCGCGCGCTGGCCCACTACCGCCCTGCGCCTGTCGATGTTCCGGTGTATCTGCTGCGTGCCAGGGAGGGCGGGGAGGAACACCCGTCCCTGGGGTGGCGTGAAACGTTGCCAGGCCAGCAACTGGTGGTTGTGGACGTACCAGGTGACCATCGCACGCTGATGCAGGCCCCCCATGTGGCGACGGTGGGGCAGGCGTTGAGTGAGGCGATAGCCGGTTGCCTGCCAATACCGGCGCCTGGCCCGGCAGCACCGGTTGCCATCCAGGCCGGCGAGCCAGGGCATGCACCGTTGTTCTGCGTGCCTGGGGCGGGTGACAGCGTTACCAGCTTCATCGGCCTTGCCGAGGCGCTGGGGCCGCAGTGGCCGCTGCACGGCTTGCAGGCACGGGGGCTGGATGGCGCAGCAGTACCGCACAGCACGGTAGAGGCTGCCGCTGACTGGCATGTGCAGGCTATCGACGCCGTGTACCCCCGGGGGCCACTGAACCTGGTGGGGCACTCGTTTGGCGGCTGGGTGGCCCACGCCATGGCTGCCCGCTTCGAAGCCAAGGGCCGCGCGGTGCAATCACTGACCCTGATCGACAGCGAGGGGCCGGGTGGCGGGGGTACCTGTGGCCAGCCCTACACCTTCACCCAGGCGCTGGAGCGGTTGATCGAGGCCTTGAAGCTGTCCACCGGCAAAGCGCTGGCCATCGACGCGAACACGTTTGCCCAGGCCAGTGACGGCCAGCAACTGCAACTGCTACACGGGGCCATGGTGCAGTGCGGGCTACTGCCGCCACGCACCACGGCGCAGGTGCTGCAGGGCACGGTGCGCACCTTCGCTACCGCGCTGCGCACGGTCTACCGGCCAGGGCTTGCCTACACCGGCCCGGCGCGCCTGGTGCTGGTGGACGACCCTGGCCTGGATGCCGTCGGCAATGCCCACGAGCACGAGCAGATGCAGGCCCAGTGGCTGGCGTTGATGCCACAACTGGCGTCATGGAAGGCGCCAGGGGACCACTTCAGCATTTTGAAAGTGCCGGATGTGTTCAGCCTGGCAGCCTGGTGGCACGACGGCCAGGCCCGCCAACCGGCCCGCTTGGCCCAATAGCCCGAGACAGAGGAAAACGCGTGTTCATGGAAAAGAAGACAGTGCGCAAGTGGGGCATCGGCGTGGCCGTTGCCCTGGTGGCAGGGCTGGGCTTGTATGCCGTGCAGGCCCCGGCCAAGCCACCGCAGTACATCACCGCCCAGGTGGAGCGCGGCGACATTGAAAACGCTGTGCTGGCGACCGGGGTGCTGGAGGGGATCGAGCAGGTGGATGTAGGGGCGCAGGTATCGGGGCAGTTGAAGTCGCTGAAGGTAAAACTGGGCGACAAGGTCAGTGCGGGGCAGTGGTTGGCCGAAATCGACCCGCTGGTACTGCGCAATACCCTGCGCCAGGCCGAGGTGGACGAGGACAAACTGCAGGCGCAACGGCGCTCGGCGCTGGCCCAGCTGAAGCAGGCGCGGCGGGTGTACGAGCGCTACCGGGAGCTGCAGGCGGACCAGTCGATCTCCCGCCAGGATTTCGACAACGCCGAAGCAGAGTACGAAGTGCAGCAGGCGGCCGTGCGCTCGCTCGACGCGCAGATCCAGAGCGCCCGGGTGGAAATCGACACCGCCCGGGTCAACCTTGGCTATACGCGTATCAACGCGCCCATCACCGGCCATGTGGTGGCCATCGTCACCCAGCAAGGGCAAACGGTGATCGCCAACCAGCTGGCACCGGTGCTGCTCAAGCTGGCCAACCTCGACACCATGACCGTCAAGGCGCAGGTGTCGGAGGCAGACGTGATCCATATCAGCCCGGGGCAGGCCGTGTACTTCACCATTTTGGGCGAAGACAAACGCTACCACGCCAAGCTGCGTGGCACCGAGCCGGCACCGCAGCATTACGCCCAGAGCACCGACAAGGCCGACGCCGCCGGCGGCAAGCCCAGCGGTGCGGTGTTCTACAACGCGCTGTTCGAAGTGCCCAACCCCGACCACCGGCTGCGCATCGCCATGACCGCCCAGGTGCACATCGTGCTCGACACCGCCGAGCAGGTACTGACCGTGCCGGTGGCGGCGCTGGGGGTGCGCAACGCCGATGGCAGCTACCCGGTGCGGGTGCTCGATGGCAAGGGTTTTGCGCAACAGCGCGTGGTGCAGGCCGGCATCAACAACAACGTGCGGGTGCAGATCAGCCAAGGGCTGCAGGAGGGTGACCGGGTAGTGATCGGCGAACCTGTCACCGGCGACGCGGGGGCTTGAGCATGAACATGAACGTGCAACCCAGCCCGCACCTGGCCGCTACCCACGCGTGCGATGAACCGCTGCTGCGTCTACAGGGGGTGACGCGCAGCTTTCAGGCAGGCGACCGCGCGTTTCTCGCGCTCAAGGGCATCGATTTGCAGATTCAGCGGGGCGAGCTGGTGGCGATCATCGGCGCCTCGGGCTCCGGCAAGTCGACGCTGATGAACATTCTCGGCTGCCTGGACAACGCCACCACCGGCAGTTACCGGGTAGGTGGCCAGGAAACCCGTGCGCTGGGCCCCGATGCCCTGGCGGCACTGCGCCGCGACCACTTCGGGTTCATCTTCCAGCGCTATCACCTGCTGCCACACCTGGATGCCCTGCACAACGTCGAAATCCCAGCCGTATACGCCGGCTTGCCCCTGGACCAACGCCATGCCCGGGCGCGTGACCTGCTGACGCGCCTGGGGCTGGGCGAGCACCTGCGCCATCGCCCTAGCCAATTGTCGGGGGGCCAGCAGCAGCGGGTGAGCATCTGCAGGGCACTGATGAACGGCGGGCAGGTGATTCTGGCCGACGAGCCTACCGGTGCGTTGGACACCGCCAGTGGCAAGGAGGTGATGAACATCCTGCTGGAGCTGCATGGCGCTGGCCATACGGTAATTCTGGTGACTCACGACCCGCAGGTGGCTGCCCATGCCCAGCGCATCATCGAGGTCAGCGACGGGCAGATTGTCAGTGACCGGTACAAACACGCCGCGCCGCCTGCGCTGGCAGCGCCAGGTACGGCGCACCCTGGCGTACAAGGCGCGCGGCGGCTGTTGGCCAGTCTCGGCATGTTCCGCGAAGCGTTCAAGATGGCCTGGCTGGCGTTGGTTTCCCACCGCATGCGGACGCTGCTGACCATGCTTGGCATCATCATCGGCATTACCTCGGTAGTGTCCATTTCAGCCATCGGCGAGGGGGCCAAGGGCTATGTGCTCAAGGACATCCAGGCCATTGGCAGCAATACCATCGATGTCTATTCAGGCAGCAACTTTGGCGACAGCCGCGCGCGCAACATCGAAACCCTGGTACCGGCCGACGTGGCGGCGCTGAACGCGCTGTACTACGTTGACAGCGCCACACCGGTAATTGGCCAGGGCACGTTGGTGCGCTACCGCAACCTGGACGTGGACGTGCAACTGAACGGGGTCAGCGAGCACTACTTCCAGGTACGCAACATCCCGCTGGCGGCTGGTATCGTGTTCAGCGCCGATGACGCGCGGCGCCAGGCCCAGGTAGTGGTCATCGACCACAACACCCGCGAGCGGCTGTTCGGCCCCAACGTCGACCCACTGGGGCAGGTGATTCTGGTGGGTAACCTGCCGTGCACGGTAATTGGCGTAACGGCGCGCAACAAGAACCTGTTCGTGGCCAGCAACCAGCTGAACATCTGGGTGCCCTACGAAACCGCTGCCGGCCGGGTGCTGGGGCAGCGGCACCTGGACAGCATCAGCGTGCGTGTGCGTGAAGGGGTACCCAGCAAGCGGGTGGAAGAGGAGGTGAGCCGGGTGTTGCTGCAGCGCCATGGCACCAAGGACTTCTTCACCAACAACCTGGACAGCATCATGCAGACGGTGCAGAAGACCAGCCGCTCGCTCACCCTGCTGTTGTCGCTGATTGCCGTGATCTCGCTGGTGGTGGGCGGTATCGGGGTGATGAACATCATGCTGGTTTCAGTCACTGAGCGCACCCGTGAGATCGGTATTCGCATGGCTGTGGGGGCGCGTCAGGTGGACATTCGCCAGCAGTTTCTGGTGGAGGCCGTGATGGTGTGCCTGCTGGGTGGTGTGATAGGGGTCGGGTTGTCGTATGGCGTGGGGTACTTGTTCGAGCTGTTCGTCAAACAGTGGGAAATGGTGTTCTCCCCCGGCTCGATCATCATGGCCTTCGCCTGCTCGACGTTGATCGGCGTGGTGTTCGGCTTCGTGCCGGCGCGCAATGCCGCGCGCCTGGACCCGATCGAGGCCCTGGCGCGGGACTAAGGGCCGCCGGTGGCTCAAGGCTGGGCGTACATCCAGCGCATCAGCGAGTGGCGCCCGCCAATGCCCAGCTTGATGGCTGCCCTGCGCAGGTAGCTCTCCACGGTGTTGGCCCGCAGGCCCAACTGCTCGGCCTGCTCGGGGGCAGTGCGCCCGGCCAGCAGGCCGAGGCACACCTGGCGCTCGCGCTCCGACAGTTTCAGGCCGGTCTGGGCCAGGCGGTCGATGAAGCGTTGCTCCAGGCTTTCGGGGGTGGAACGCCCCGGCGCTGGCTGCAGCGCATGGATATGTTTTTCGAGCATGGGCAGCAACAGCGGGGAGATAGCGTCCAGGCGGCTGCGCTCGAATGCGGAGAAACCATAGGTGGAGCCTGCCCGCAGCACATGGATTTCCAGCCTGGCTGGCCCGCTGCCGCGGATCCGGTGCAGGCGTGAGGGGTCGTCGAAGCCGGCCTCGGGCTGGGTGGCTGATGAATACACGGTTTCGCTGAGGCCTGCGCCTTCACAGGGTGTGAGCGGCAACTGGCGGATTTGTGTGGCATCGATGCACAGGTGGGCCTGGATGAGGTCGTGCAACAGGCGTGGGAAATGGCGGCTGCCGGTACTGGCAATGACTTTGCCGATTTGCGGGTAGATCGAGTGGGTATTCATCGTGTCGTCCATGAGTCCGGAACAAGCCTGCCCCGCGCGGGTGCCTGCCCGAATCCTGGGCGTGCGGCGGGGCCTGATAGGTATCCTAGTACAACGAACTGCCTGAGGGTAAATCTAGCCCGATAATGCCACAATGATGGCACTGTTGCGCCCCATGCCGATGAAGGGCGGGTGGGGTATGATGCGGGCCTTCCACCTGTCACGAGGCCCTCCTGCATGTCCCTGTGTGCTGAACAGATTGGCGAATTCCGTGCTTTCGCCGAACAGCTGGCCGACGCCGCTGCTGACGCGATTCAACCCTACTTCCGCGCAAGCCTGGCGGTCGAGGACAAGGGCGGGCGCCTGTACGACCCGGTGACCGTGGCCGACAAGGCCGCTGAAGACGCCATGCGTGCCTTGATCCAGGAGCGCTACCCCACCCACGGCATTCTGGGCGAAGAGGCGGGTGTAGCGGTGGGCAGCAGCCCGCTGACCTGGGTGCTCGACCCCATCGATGGCACCCGCGCCTTCATCACTGGCCTGCCGCTATGGGGCACACTGATCGCCCTGAACGATGGCAAGCGCCCGGTGGTGGGGGTGATGAACCAGCCGTTCACGGGTGAACGCTTCATCGGCACGCCCGACGGCGCCTGGAGCGGCGAAAAGCGCCTGGCCACCCGCGCCTGCGACAGCCTGGCCCAGGCCACGCTGATGTGCACCACCCCTGACATGTTCGATAGCGCCGCCCGCAAGGCTGCATTCGAATCCGTCGCCGGGCAGGCGCGGCTGATGCGCTATGGCGGCGATTGCTACGCCTACTGCATGCTGGCTTCGGGCTTCGTCGACGTGATTGTGGAAGCCAGCTTGCAGCCCTACGACGTCCAGGCGCTGATGCCCATCATCGAAGGTGCAGGCGGCGTCATCACCGCCTGGGATGGCAGCAGCGCACAACAGGGCGGCTGCGTGGTCGCTTGCGGCGATCCGGCATTGCATGCGCAGGTGGTGGAGATGCTTCGTCACGCGATGTAAGCGGTGACATATTGGACATCGCTTCTTGTGTTTTCCACAATGTCCAAGTTGGCGCAATCCTTGTGGGAGTAACTGTCTTCCACAAAATCCGAATGCTGGCACAATCCACGTTGTGGGAGCGGCTTCAGCCGCGAACACCGGCAAAGCCGGTGCTATACACCGCGCTGTCTGCTTCGCGGGTAAACCCGCTCCCACAGTGAGTGTAGTTTGTTTATTGAGTCACTGCCCGCGCGGTAGCGCAGTACGGATGAGTTGATTAAAA